>CAUZVF010000361.1:0-6106 GCA_963582955.1 Planctomycetota bacterium | reverse complement strand
CCGACTTCGTTGCCGGGGTCGTCGTTGCCTTCATCGGGTTCGACGGTGATGACGACGGTCAAATCATCGGGATTTCCGACGTTGAGTGTCGCTTGCAGGAAGCTGACGACTCGGTCTTTGACATCTTCGTTGGTCGTTCCATCGACGACCGACAATCGGGCTCCCTCGCGTGCGGCGTTGGTCACTAATTGTCCGACGGTTAACGCTCGGCCGAATTCGATGATCCCGAGCAGCAACGTGATCAGAATCACAAGTCCCAAAGCCGCCTCGATCGCCACCGCTCCATTTCGTTTCGACTGGTTCAGATTCTTTCGTGTGTGTTTCATCGTTCTTCTCCTCGTTTGTTGATCGCTCTTGTGTCTGTTGTTTGTAAACAGGATTCGTTGTCACGTTCTGATGCAAAGGATTCGGATTGTTGTTATTGGATTAACTTGATAGGCCGGTCGGCCGCGATTTCCGCGAACACTTCTTTCAACTGGTCTTCCAAATCGGAAACCGAAGTTCCGCCGGGCACCCGAAAGTGGACTCCGCCAGTTTCATCAGCAATCTGCTCCATCAGACTTGTATCCGCATCCAATCCAAGGCTGATCGTCATGATCCGAATTCCAGCGTCGTTGGCGCGGGCGGCTTCCTGAAGGCACAATTGTCTGGCGTAAGACTCGTTAAAGGGACGGTTGGCCCGGCCATCCGTCATCAAGACCATCATCCGTGAGGCGGAAACTCGTGCGTTGTTTTCCAGTTCCAAACGGGCCAACTGCATTCCTTCGCTAATGTTGGTCAACCCATTCGGCTGTTGGCGAAGCGTGGTGTCCTTGATCAAGTCAAGATCCTCAGTCAATCCGCTTTCGAGCCGGGCGTTGGTTGAGTAGATCGACAATCCCACCTTGTCGTTGGCTTCGACTTGCCGCAGGTAGTCCACCAGCAGATCGACGGAATCTTTGAGGGCTCCGATCGGCTGTTGGCGAGTTTTGTAAAGGTCGGGAGTCTCGTCGGGCCGCGATTTCTCGTCATTCAAAAAATGTACGAACGTCATCATTCCAAACTTGAACTGATGGCCGGCATTTTCGAGGTTCTGCGAGAACACTGCGTCGAGGATGAATTCGTTCCAGCTTCCACTTGGATACGGATAGGCAACATCGTCAACACCAAGTTCTCTGCGAATGACATTGGAGAAACCCATGTCAAACCGTTCTCCGTAGCCGGGACCTTCGCCGCTGGCGTTGTTTCCGGATTTGACCCAAGCCCTGATGATCAGTTGGTTGTTGAAGTAACCAGTCCCGCGAAACGTACCAGTGTGTCCGTAGAGCCCGTCGAACTTTTGTCGGTAGCCGTTGGAGAACTCAAGGACGACGTTTGACAAATCCTTGGTGGAATCCACGGAGATTTCCGTGCCCTTCCAGGTCACGTTGATGTGCGGAATGGGGCCGTACGCCGACTGTCCTGAAAATGTGAGATATTCCGGCTCGAAGTCCATGTTGCCGTAGTATGGCGAGCCGAGGTCTTCCCACATGTCTTCGATGACTTGTTCGACACCGTCGACACCGATCTTCTGGATCGTTTCGTAAAGGAACAGGCTGTCGAATCGCATCGAGCCGGAGTTGTCCATGACCAGCATCATGTCGCGGGGCTGGAACGTTGCGATTGCGGATGCTCGCAATCTTGCCCGACTCGCACCCAAGATACTCGCGAACAACAGCGACGGACGACGGTCTTCGGTGACTTCGCTGCCGTCTTTGATGGTTTCGACAACATCCAGCCGTGGCGTGACTTTCACAACATTGTAAGGCCGGGCGCCTTCGCTGAAGTCCAAACTGAATTCGCCAGTGATCGGGTTGACGGTACGTCGTCCCAATTGAATATCGAGGTTTGGATCGAGCAGCACGTCCGCGAAACCGCCGGCGGAATTCCGCCGCGCGACATCCAGTGCCGTGGCGATGACATCCTGTTTGACGTCGTTTTGGTCGGCGTTTTGATTCAATTTCGAGGCGGCGGCCAAAGCACTGGCGTCAGCAGTGGCTTGGAGCTGCGTCTTGAACAATACTTCCCGGCCAATGTCGATTGACAACGCGGCGATGCCGAGTACCACGACAAGCGAAAAGGCAATAATGATTAGCAGGCCGCCCTGTCGGGATGTTTTGTGCTGAGCTGACTTGTATTGTATTTTTCTCATTGATTCATACTCCGATAACGTTTATTCGATTTTTCGCTCTATCGGGTAATTCCTAATTCAGCGCATCGCGGACACGAGATTGCGGGAATTCGCACGACTGCCGAAAACACTTGCCGCAAAGCAGCATCAGAGAATTGGTCGCAAGTCGTTGCAGCAAAGTTGGTTACAGAGACCAAAAGTTCGGCGAACCGGCCCTCGCCGGCACGCCCGACCCGTACTGGGGCGAGATCGCCCTAAAAACACAAAAGCTAGTCGACACCACGTTCGAGTCCGCTCGCAATAACGCAGAATTCGTCGAAATCAATGAGTCGCATGCTTCAACGCGTACCACGTCTTCGCAGCAGGCGTGCGGCGCAGCCGCCGGAAACCGCAGGATCGTATCGAAAACAAAATGGCTGTCGATCCGTGCGTCAGCGCCGCGGAGAGACGAGTATTGGGCGGAGATTCGGGAATTGATGCGTCAATGTGACACGGATCTGTTGCGAAAGAATTCAGATTGCACGCCGCTTCGGTGCTTGAGCGGCTGGGTGCGCGCAATCTCTTCGGCGACTGGTCTTGGCTGTGTCGGGTTTGCACAACTCAGACAAACATCTCGCGGCTGTGCGTGATGCCTTGCAGCCACGAACGGTTGCGCTTGGCCGCTTCATTCGTCAGACTCGACACGCGCCCCGCCGCGCGGCGGAAGTAGCGGCCGAAGTGCTTGACCGTGTCGAGCCATCGCGCGTCCACGATTTTCAGCCGTCGTAAGTGAATTGCCGGGTCGTGCTGTCGGGATTGGTCAGTGTTGTCAAACGTCCGGAACTGTCATAGCTGAAATTTGTAATCGGCGCCTGCTGCGCACCCGGCCCATCGGGATCAGCCTGCGTGACGCTGGTGACCTGGCCGTTGGAATTGACTGTATAGCTTGTCACATTTCCCAGCGAGTCGGTCGTGCTGGTCAGATTGCCATTCGCATCGTACGCAAACGTGGTGACGTGGCCAAGTTGGTCGGTGTAACTGGTGGCGAGATTGGATGTGGCGTCGTAAACCCACGATTGCGTGCTGCTATCGGCCGACGTGACTTGGGTCAGATTGTTGTCGGAATCGTACTGAAAAATTGTCAGCGGAGCTGTCTGAGATCCGTTGCCATCCGGATCCGCGCCCGTAATCTGCGTGACCAATCCGTCGGCGCTGCGTTGGTAAACGGTCTTGTTACCCAGCGCGTCGGTGTACTCGGTGATCGATCCGAAGCGGTCGGTTTCGATCTTGACGGTATCGCCCAGCTCGTTAATCAGTTCGCCCGGCAGCGAGTTGGGATTCACGAACGCGGCGGGATCGGTGGCCGTGCCCGTACCCGTGGACGTGTCGATCAGTCCCTGCGTTTGAATGGGTTTGAATGACCGCGTGGTGGAATCGGCGTTCGTGACCTGCACCAGCCGGCCGGCGAAGTTGAAGGAAAAGGCGGTTGTCTGGCCCAGCGGATCGGAAATCTGCGACAATCGGTCATCGATGTCGTAAGTGTAATTGGTGACGGCGGCCGCCAAGGGTCCTCCAGAATCGGGATCAGGGGTGGTGACCGACGTCAGGCGGCTGGAACCGTCGTGGCTGAGGCTCGTCACGCGGCCCGCCAAGTCGGTCACCGACGCCAGCAGCCCGTTGGTGAAGGCAAACGTCGTCGTCCGGCCGAAGGGACCGGTGATCTGCGAAATCTCGTCGACCAGCATGTCGTTGTCGGCGTCTTGATAGCTGTAGCTGGTGGTATTGCTGTTGGTATCAACGCGGGACGTCAGCAGTCCGGCGGAATCAAATTCCAGCTTGTTGCCGAATTTGTCGGACAACGTGTAGGTATTGTCGATGTTCTCGACCAGCGTGGCGGTCGACATTGTTCCGGACGGGCTGGAAAACGAGCCGTCTGGATTCTCGTCAAACCAAAACAGCGATCCGCCGCCTTGAGCCAACAGCACGCCATCGGTGCTGAGCACCAGCCGGTCCAAACCGGCCAGATTCCAGCCTTGGCCGAATTCGCTGGAGTTCAAGTTCAAGACATCTTTCGAGCCGTTGAAACTCTGCGTCGTTGAAGACGGGCCGTCGTTGACAGTCAAATCCATCTGCCACGAGTAGTGTCCCGTAGCCAACGAATTCCCGTCAACCTGCAATACGAACCGCAACGGGTCGTCTAGCATTAGACTGCCGCTGTAATGCACCGTCTCGCTGCTCTGGCCGCCCAGCGTCAAATCCGCTTCGACCGAGTCGGGTGCCATCAACTCTTCCCATGTGGTTTCCACGACGACAATCGGATCGGGATTGCTGATGCCGCTAAAGACCAACGTGTGTCCGGGGGCCACCGAATGAGCCGTCAGCACATCACCCGTCAGCCGCGATGTGCCATACTGGCCGTACCACGACACATCGCCGACGGGAGTGGCCGTCTGATTGGTTTGAGTCCCAAACGAGCCACCGCCGCCGCCGCTGGAGGTGACGTCGATCGTCACCGTGGCCGTGTTGCTCGTCTCGAACATCGTGTCTTCAGCGTAATACGTGAACGAGTCCGTTCCCGTGAAGCCCGTGTTGGGTGTATATGAAATCGACCCATCCATTTCCAGCGTCAAAGTGCCATTGGACACATCACTGACCAGAGCGGCCGTCAGGGGATCGAGATCGGGATCGGTATCATTGGCCAACACGCCATCGGCCGGCACGTTCAGCGTGGTGTCTTCGACGACCGAGTAAGAATCGTCGACCGCTGTCGGAGCGGCCAGCAACGTACGGTCTTCCAGCCGTTCGGCGGCCGGCCAATGCCGCGGCACATTCCGCCGCCGGTTCGATCTCCGGACACTGCGGCGACTTCGGATACGGACACCGGCAAGCCAGTTAGTAAATAGCATGGTCTGTCTCCTTCACGGGTGGTTGGCTTTGACGGAACAGTTGGCCGCAATGCAGGCAGCGGGCACGAAAGTCGGGGACTGCGACGCGGACATTGATGGATGGGTTGCAGCAGCATGTCCATTTCTTCAGCTTCGTCTTGCTGGTGTTTGGTTCGGGTGGAAAGCCCGGAAAGTCGTCGAGGCCGTACCTGTCCAGCAGACGGCTGAAGGCCGATGCGGACGCGACTTCGGTGTGGCCGGCCCTTGTCGACGACCAAGCCGCAGTCCCGCGCCTTGTCGCGGAATTCGCGGTTGTGGTAGCTCGATTTGCCCGACGGCTCGCCATGCACCTGCTGCCAGGCGTGAATGAGCTGGTGCAAGAGCGTGGCCAGGGTCTCTTCCGCTGGCCGGTCCGCGAGATAGCGACGGTTCAGTGCGGCCTCGCCGACCAAGCCAAAGCCGTTGTGATCCGGGTGAAAGCGCCCCGGCGACCGCGAATCGAATCCGTCGACGCGTAGCGAGATGGCGCGAATGTGGAGTATAAACTCCAAACCAAATCTTTCGGCCCAACGATGCAGAAACGCGAGCAACGGCTTCAGCTCCCACGTTTCATCCGTCCGCTGATGTTCGCAGAGTGCCTGATAGACGGATCGGCCTGGTTGCCGCGGTGCATTCCAGCGAATGGCGGTCGAGGTTTCCGGTCGACTTTGTGCGCGCACGCTCATTGGTGCAATTCCGAAGCTGGATTTCGCAAGGAGATGTGTCATTCAGGGCGCTAAGAAAAATTCGCCCCTATAGTAATAAGCGCGAGAGAAGCCGATTTGCCCCGGGCAAATCTCGGATTTTTTCCAAGAAAAGTGGAAATTGTTGCCAGACTCTTTGTCACGTCGTTCATAACTCGTGAATCAGAGTCCGGAGTTTGTTCATCATGCGGTCACATCGTCGGCGAACAGCTTTTGCCGTCAGGTTCAATTCGGTCGCAATCTGGGAAGAGGATCGCCGCTCAAGAGCACGCATCACGAAGATCTGGTAGTTCTCGTTCGACACGCGTCCGCGCAGTTTGTTGAGTACCATTCGCAGGATTTCATGTTGC
>CAUZVF010000360.1:0-6110 GCA_963582955.1 Planctomycetota bacterium | reverse complement strand
GAAATGGAGAATCATTGCCAAGAATCACAATTTGTATCTGCAGTCAATCGACACTCGCAACGAGATCGCTCTGACGACAAACGGCACGGAGGACGATTCGTATTCCGAACGCGTTTTCTGGTCGCCCGATTCCACAAAACTGGTGGCGTACAAGACACAGAAGGGCGAAGACCATTTGGTCTATTATGTCGAGTCATCTCCCAAGGATCAGGTTCAGCCAAAACTTCACTCGCGACGATATCACAAACCAGGAGACAAACTGCCGGTCACGAAGCCGCACCTGTTCGATGTCACGCTCGGCAAGCAGATCACCATCAGCGACAGGTTGTTTCCGAATCCGTGGAGTATCCAGCAAGTGCGTTGGGATTCCGACAGCCGACGATTTACGTTTTACTACAACCAGCGCGGGCATCAAGTCGTGCGAGTTGTCGCGGTTGACGCCGCAACTGGCCACGGCAAAGCGATCGTCGATGAGCAAAGTCAGACGTTCGTCGATTATGTCTACAAGAGGTTCCTGTATTTCGCCGACAAAACGAACGAAGTCATCTGGGCGTCGGAACGTGACGGCTGGAATCATCTTCATCTTTACGATTCGCGTAGCGGTGCCGTTAAGAACCAAATCACTCGTGGCGAGTGGGTCATGCGGCGCGTCGAGCGTATTGACGAGAAAAAACGTCAAATCTGGTTCCGCGCCAGTGGAATCTATCCGGAACAGGATCCGTATTACATCCATTTCTGCCGCGTGAACTTCGATGGTACCGGAATGATCGTGTTGACCGAAGGCGATGGAACGCACGAGATCACATTTTCTCCGGACGGCAACTACTTTATCGACAAATACTCCCGCGTCGACCTGCCGCCGGTTCACGAATTGCGGCACTCGTCCGATGGAAAACTCGTCTGTGAACTGGAACGCGGCGACATGTCAGAATTGTTACAAACCGGCTGGCAAACTCCCGAGCGATTTGTCGCCAAGGGACGCGATGGCACGACTGATATCCACGGCCTGATCTATCGTCCAACGGGACCGCATGGTTCGTTCGTTCCCAAGTCGTTTCGCAGCTATAGTGGCACACAATCCGTGACCGAGTTGGGGTTCATTCTGGTTCGCATTGACGGTATGGGCACATCAAACCGATCGAAAACCTTTCACGACGTGTGTTGGAAAAACTTAGGAGACTCCGGTTTCCCCGACCGCATCTTGTGGATCAAAGCGGCGGCGCGTAAGTATCCCTACATGGACCTGACTCGAGTCGGCATTTACGGCGGTTCTGCCGGCGGGCAAAGTTCGACGCGGGCTGTGTTGGCATTCGGAGACTTCTACAAAGTGGCCGTTTCCGATTGTGGCTGTCACGACAACCGGATGGACAAAGCTTGGTGGAACGAACAATGGATGGGCTGGCCCGTCGGGCCGCATTACTCGGAACAATCCAACGTCACGAACGCGCACAAACTGCAAGGCAAACTATTCTTGACGGTGGCCGAATTGGATTACAATGTCGATCCGACTTCGACGATGCAGGTTGTCGATGCTCTGATCAAAGCCAACAAGGATTTCGATTTGCTGGTCGTCCCTGGTGCTGGCCATGGTGTTGGTGAAAGCCGATACGGCAAACGCCGCCGCCGCGACTTCTTCGTACGACACCTGTTGGGCGTCGAACCACGTTGGCAATCTCGAACACACGTTGGGAATGAAGGTAGGAATCTCAAATGAGCGAACAACTCAAGAAAGCGACATTCGGCGGGGGATGTTTTTGGTGTATCGAAGCCGTGTTTCAGCGGTTGAGCGGAGTTGACTCGGTCGTCTCGGGTTACTCGGGCGGCGAGGTCCCGAATCCGACTTACGAACAAGTATGCTCGGGAAATTCCGGACATGCTGAAGTGATTCAGATCACTTACGACCCCGATGTCATCTCTTTCGCCGATCTGCTGGAAGTCTTTTTCAAAACGCACGACCCAACAACGTTGAATCGCCAAGGCGCCGACCGGGGAACTCAATATCGTTCCGTCATCTTCTCCCATGACGACGAGCAACGCCTCGTCGCCGAGCAATACATGAAACAACTCGACGAATCGAAAGTGTTTCCAAGTCCCATTGTCACGGAAGTCAGCCCGGCAACCGAGTTCTTTCACGCGGAAGACTATCACCAAGACTATTTCAACCAAAACGGCGTGCAGACATATTGTACTTTTGTGATTGCTCCAAAAATCAAAAAGTTCCAACAGGCGTTTCCGGACAAACTGAAGAGCGACGGTTAGTCCTCGGTCGATCTGCTGGCGCTGCCGTGAGCCACAGCCAAAGGAAGCATGGGTTGCTGTTTAGCCCGGATTATTCAGGCGAGCGGTAGGCGTTAGCCTTCCGACAACGATGCTCAGGGTTTGCGGGCAAGCTGACGCATGCCGCTCGCCAACACTGTGTATTTCGAGACTTTGGCGGAACCATTGTGCTCACAATTACTTCCGTCGAATTACCGAATGTTCATGAATAATTCGGGTTAGAGTCTTTCACTGAGATATCTGCCCAGTTACTCGCATCTTTCTGTCGCCTTTCGCTCTGCGAAAGTACCGCTACTTTTGCGGAGCGAAAGGCGACTTTGGTTGCGGCTTCGCCGCGTTAGGCGCATTGACCAGTTCGTCAAGCTGATTCCTCCGCGAACGGACTCTTCGCGGCCGAGAAGCGGCACATGACGATTCCCAATTCGTATAAGATCAGCAACGGAACCATCATCAGGACCATGCTCATCGGATCAGCCGGTGTCAGCAACATCGAGAGGATCGCGATCACCAAGACGGCCATCCGACGCTTTTCACGATAACCAGCCGCTTCGAAAATCGAGATTCGCTCGAGAAACAGCATCACCAGCGGGAGCTGAAAGCTGATCCCGAACATCATCGGCAGCATGATGGCGAAGCTGATCCACTCAGACAGCCGAATTTGCGGATGGACATCTATCATGGCGTTAAAGCCCAGCAAAAAGTTCAACACGAACGGAAACACCAAGAAGAAACAGAACAGCGCGCCTCCGATAAACAAAGTTAAGCTGACTGGCAAAAAGACATACACGTATTTTTGCTCATGCGGATAAAGTCCGGCGGCGACGAATAGCCAAACCTGATAGAAAACCCATGGACTTGCCATAACAAATCCCGAGACCAGCGCGACCTTCAGATAAGTTAGAAAGGCCTCTTGGACATTCAATGTGATGGGCTTGGCGACCTGCTCGGACGTTCGTCGGAATTGAGCAAACTCGGGAGCCGACAATTGCAGAGTGATCGTCGCGTCTTCCTTATTCTTGTTGGCGTTGCTGGTCTCGATGAGGCGTATCTTTTCTTTCAAATCGGCGGTCTTCAGTTTGACGACAATTGTGTCGTCTCCCACCGCGTCGAGCGACGTGTCCGAGTCTTGCACGATTGACGATCCGTCGACCGAAAGATTCAACTCGCGCAATTGCGTTAACTTTTCCAGGTTCTTCATTCCGGCGTCGCTGATGCGCGTGTTGATCAGATGCAGCCGCTGCAGATTCGTCAGCTTCGCGATGTGTTCGAGCCCTGCGTCGGTAATCTTCGTGCCGCTTAGCGCAAGTTGCTCGAGGTCTTTTAATTTCACCAATGTTTTCAGGCCGGAATCGGAAATCTTTGTTCCGGTCAACACAAGCACCTTGAGATTCGTTAATGCGACAATCTGACCCACGCCGTTGTCCGTGATCGCATTTCCCTGCAAATCGAGTTCTTCAAGCTGCGTCAATTTCAAGATGTGTGTCAGGCCGTCGTCCGTGATGTCATTGAAGCTAAGGTCCAACTTTTTCAGTTTCTTGAGTCCGGCGATGTTTGAAACCTCTTCGTCTTCCAACGCTGTATCGCTCAGGATCAATTGTTCCAAACTCGGCTGCTGTGCGATCTCCCTAAGTGCTGCATCCGTAATTTCCCGTCCATCAAGATGCAGAACGACGGCATCGAAATCGTCGTTCAGTTCGCACTTCGCATCGAGTTCGCGCAGCGCGTTCAAACCGGCGACCGCAAGCGGGTCAATGACGGGTTTGACGTTTGGTAGTGCCTTCTTAAAGTCACGCAGAGCTTTCGCCGACACTTGGCTGCCGGCCACATTCAGCCTCTCCAGGCTTGCAATTGATTGAAGATTCTTCAGCCCTTTGTCGGTGATCCCCGCCGGTGGTCCCGCGAACGCCTCGCCCGACATGACGCTCTTCAAATACTCAACGAAATTAAAGCCGCCCAGATCGTCAGTTGTTTCCTGGCCAAAGTCGCGCAAAGCCTGGTCGATCGGGCTACGAACAACAGCCACAATCGTATCGCCGATAAACAGTGAGACGATCACACAGATCACCAAACCAATCAACGACTTCCACAGGTGAATTCTGAGGATTTCCAGATGTTCGCCAAAACTCATGGTTGAATCGTCGAACAAGTCTTTGGGTTGAGACATGGTCAGACCTTTGATTATTCACAAAAAGAATTCAAACCGAGTACGGAAGACGATTGATGACGAACAAGCGGTTTGCGGAACGTGAATCGCGACCGATTCAGACCCGCCTCAAGAGAACCGCCAAACGTCACCATGAACAGCGCGGCCGTCGCGAATCAAGCGGCAACAGCCATCAAGCGTGTCCACTCGGTTTGCCCGCTGAAGAGAGCAGGAAGGCAGAGCGGTTTGCAACCTTCATTCTAGGCTGACAGCCAAATGTGTCAACTACGGGATATCACAGCGCTAATCAGTTTTCAATTTGCGCAACCAAAGGTTGATCGTTCGGAACGCGGAATCTGTATTTCGGCGCCGAAAGTCCGATCAACCGTTCAGAACAATCACGCTTTGCGTGCGCAAACGCGAGCCCGCAGCATCGTAAGTCGGACCTTCGGCGCCTATTGGAGGTCGCCGGTCAGCTAGCTGTCGCCGTGCGCTCAATGCCACTCACTTTACCCTCCCCTTGGGAGGGTCGGACGCGGTAGCGGCCGGGGAGGGTTGATCGAAGTCAATCGTCTTGCGTCAAATTGCAACGCTCGTCCCTCCCCGCTCGTCCCTCCCAAAGGAGGGTGAAATCCAAAGTGAGTGCCATTGACCGTGCGCCGTCAGAATTGCGGCTCGACTGGCGTGTGCCGACACACCATTAATTATTGCGACGTCGACACACCCTAGGACTTGCGAGCATCCGAAAGAAAAACCGGCAACCGAAGTTGCCGGCTTCTCCGGGTCCTGGAAGATTGAGTTCAGTCTGTTTCGTCAAACGCCAAGGCGGTTGCGTGTCTGCAATTCGATGCAAGCCGCGAAACGGATTTCTCTACTTTTTGCGCGGTCAAAAATGTCACATTCTGTCGTTAAACGGCAAGCCGTAGGCGACGGTTTTTCCCGACGGCACGGTCGCCTACGGCTTGCCGTTAAACGAGTCATTCTTGCCCGAGAGCACGTCTCTTAGTAAATCCATTCCAGGCCGAAGCTCCAGGCAGTCATTATCCAGTCTTGCCGTTCCAGATTGATTTCTGGGAATATGTTGATGACTGGATTGCCCTGCCACAGGATGCTGTCTTCCGGTGCGGTGACGGCACCGACATATAAAAGGCTGTAACCGAATCGGAAGTTTGCCGAAGACAAGACATTGATCCGCCGCACGATGGGAACATAACTCAGCAAATGTACACTCGCTGTCAATGAAGTTTCAATCAGAGGCGAAACGTGTGTGTGCGTCTGTGTCTCACTGAACGCGTTGGGCGTCGTATTCTGCGTCGTCGGCACTGTGAAGTTGCCGGGCCGCGTCGTCATGCCGATGTTGTCACCGTTCAGAGTGATTCGTTCATAGTTCGCCATCAAACCGATCTTGGTTTGTCCTTGCAATGAGAATCGCTTGCCTTCAATTCCGTATTGCAAGCCGATTTCCGGGCCGGCCAGATGGCTGCGGGCTTTACTGTCGAGAAAGGCCGGCAACGGATACAGTAATGGGAATTGTACCAGGCGAGAAAAGTCGACCAACAAGGTTTGTCCGCCACCGCCACCGCCACCGCCACCACCCCCACCCCCACCCAACAACGGGTTGACTTCAATTTCGCCGGCATTGTCGACGATTCCGTCTTGGTCGTCGTCAACTCCATTCGGAATCGAATGT
>CAUZVF010000359.1:0-6127 GCA_963582955.1 Planctomycetota bacterium | reverse complement strand
TGCCGGAACGGCCCGCAGGGTGCTTTGCACAACGGTACCTGACCCCTTTTTGAACCGACTTTTTGAACCGCCGTAACGCAGAATCGCGGCTGAGGCAAGCGCCTGGTTGTTCGCGCGGATCGCCTCTTCGGTCTTCCGCAGCTACGGCCGAGGGGTCCTTTTGCTGGAGTTTGTTCCGGAAGCGGGCCAGGGGATCCTCACCGCTGGCTTGAGCTTTTTTCCCCCTATCATGTGCACGGACCGTCTGCCCCTGGCCAGCAACGTGATAAGCCGCGATGATCAGGCTGGCCACGGTATTGCGCTGGTCGTTCCAGAAGCGGAAAACGTTCCAGGAACCGTTGATTCGCTGCCAACCAACTGACTTCGCGTAGGGTGGGCACTGTGTATGGACAGTGCCCACCCTACACAGAGACAACCAAAACAGTCGAACGAAGGATACAAATTGATGAACCGCATTCTGATCACCTGTTCGATGACAGCCTTTTTATGGAACGTCGCTGGTGCCGAGGACATTCTTCCATTTGTGATGCCCAGCGACTTTCAGGATCTCGAACTGGTGGCCTGGCGAGTCGAGCAGGGACGTCAGGATCCAAACAATCCGTTGCTCGAACCAGAGATGCCCTGGGATTTGGGTGGTGTCTTTAGCCATGGTACGGTGTTGCGCGATCCCATTGATGGAGTTTGGAAAGCGTGGCATGTGGCAACTCCCGTCGCCGTACCGCATGGGCCGGGAACCTGGACTCACGACCGTCGGCTTTCTTATCTCGAAAGTAAAGACGGAGTGACATGGACGCGTCCGAAACTGTCATTCATCAAGTGGGAAGGCCATGAACAGACGAATCTGTTGCTCGATCTCTGGTGCTCCTACGCATCGGTCAACATCGACGCGAAACGCGAGCATCCGTACGAGATGTTTGTGTTTCGGAATCCGAATCATCCGGGAGCATCCGGCCGCATTCGCGGACTGCCGCTGCCGAAAGGTCAGGACAAACATCCGTACGGCCTGTACCGCTACCTGTCGAAGGATGGAAAGACGTGGACGGCGGTCGCGGGACCGCTGAAGCTGGCGACGAACGACAGTTGCTTCATCTATCGAATGAGCGACGGCAAGTACGTCTCGTATCACAAGACCGAGATGCCTGCGTTCCCCGGCGGGCTGATGCCGAACGACATTGCTGACGGAGGCATTCGATTGATCGGACACCGCACAAGCGACGACGGAATTCACTGGAGCGATCCCACGCGAATTGTCATGGCTCCCGACTGGCGAGATCCGGCCGACACTCAGTTCATGGAGTTGTGTCCTTTGGAAGTTGCTGGCGGATTCGTCGCGACCTTGACAGTCTATCACACGAAAACGCAGAACATCGACTTGCAATGGGCCGCATCGCGAGACGGAATTCACTGGTGGCGGCCCGGACGCAAACCTGCGCTGCCGAACCCTCCGTTGGGTGAATTCGGCGGCGGCATGATCTGGCCTATGCGAACTCCGGTTCCCGACGGCGAAAAGCTGCACGTCTACTATGCCGGCACGCCAGGGCTGCACGGCGACCTGTTCAACACGCGCGATTCGGGGCCGCGAAAACTGCTGGCTCGCGGAGAAGTCATCAGCCGTCAGTCGAGTTCACTGCCTGATCATGGTGCGTTGTGCCGAGCGACCTGGACGACCGATCGCTTGTGGGCGCTCGCGCCAGCGATTGGCGGTCCGCATGTCGGCACCGCAACGACAAAGCGCCGGAACCTCGGTGAACAGCAAGTGAAGGTCAACATCGTCACAAAACCGCGGGGCGAACTTCGTCTGGAATTGCTTGACGCATCCGGAAACGTCTTGGACGGTTTTTCCAGGGATGATTGCCAGCCTGTTTCCGGCGACCACCACGCGGCGCTCGTCGAGTGGACATCAGGATCTCGGATGCCGAAAAAAGCCAGCCGAATCCGTTTCTGTCTGAAACGGGCCTTCTTGTACGGTTTCTCCACGGAATGAGCGGCGACAGGGAGCGTGAGGTTTTACTTGTCGCTTCCGTTTTTAAGCCGGGAATTCTTCCCAGCCAATGCGTCGAGCTCTTTGAGCGTGAACCGCACGCTCATGATAAACGCCTTTTCCCCACGGACCCAATGCCCGTACGTAGTCGCCACAAGCGTACCGTCAGGCAGCAATTCCAAGCCGGGATATCCGCAGTCAGTAATATCGTCGCTGGTTCGTCCCGCTAGGTTGTCCATCAACCGAACGCGATACTGACCTTCCCGGCCGCTAATCACATCGTCATATGTGCCCACCCACGCAACCCAATCTCCGTACGTGGAGCTCTTGTGAGCCATGTCACGAAAGGTGACGACCAATCGTCCATCGGGCGCATATTTCGGCATGTGACGATCTCCGGTGAGAGCGGCCGGCAGTTCCTTTGGCAGCGACCAGGTTTTTCCTTCGTCATCGGAGACCATGAACAGCGAATTGCAGCGCCGTTGGTTCTCCCGCATGAGGGCCAGGATTTGCTTCCGGTCGGGCGACCTGATGGTTCCTGGCTCATCGGGTGCCGCCCCAAAAACTTCGGCCACGATGCGCTCTTTTCGCCAGGTCAATCCGCCGTCGGCGGTGATGCTCTGCCAGATCTTGATGTTCTGCCCGCTGCCGTGTTCGCGGGCATACAGCACGAGATAGCGCTGACCTGAAATCGGGATCGCAGTGTTGGGAGCCACGGTGCAATTTAACCCATTCGGCCGGAACGGCGTCCACGTCTTGCCCAGGTCGGTCGAAACGGACTGCCGCATGGCGCCGTTGCCTTCCAGGACGAAAAGCCGCTCGACGCCGTGCGGGTCGGTGAACCGGTGCAGGCACGGGCAGTTGTTGGCTGTGCGCCAATTGTTGGGGACCTTCAAACGGTCGGACCAGGTCAAGCCGCCATCGGTCGACTTCTTCAAGACCGCGGCCGGACCACCGTGTCCCAGCGGGTAAGTGCAGAACATCGTTTTGCCGTCGGCCATCAGCACAGTGGTCGGATGTCCCAAGTATTGTCCCTGGCGGCGATCGACGACGACCTGCCGATGTTTGTCCTGCGAAATGTCGACCACGGGTATGGTGTAGCCGCGCGGCCGCCTCGGGTTAATGATCGGCAGCTTTGGCTTTCGGGTCAGATTCCCCGAGGCGGCAAAGTCGTACACACGCATCGTGGACCGCCAGGGACGCAATGCGAAGGGGCCAGCCAGATCGCCAGAGAACTTCGTCTGCCACACGTTCTTGCCGTTGATCGAAATCGTCAGCATTGAACCTCGCCGAACTGCTTCAAAGTCGAACGGTTCGCCGGCGCTGATCGTGCTCGCGAGAAATCGAGTTCGACCAAAGTGTTGGCCATTGACAAAGAAACGATGTTCACCGGGGCGGTCTCCATCGAACCCGAAATGGCTACCGATCAAGACAAACGACGCCGCGGAATCGTTTAGCCGATCAAGACTGAGCCGCGCCGTGATTCGGAAATCACCCGCCCCGATATCCCACCCAGCGTACAAGAAGTTACCCTCACCCGTTAAGACCAGCGCGCCGTCTTCCTTTTTCCAACGGGCGCCGATCTGATAGACCGCATCGGCGTTGCCCTGTTTGACGAATTCTGCGCGGTCGGTTGTTGAACCTGAATGGTCTCGCAGTGTGCGATCCGCGGCGTGACAGACGCTGGCACCGGCCAGCGTGAGAGCGGCAAGCAAGATGATCTGTAACCCGCGTCGCGATTGGCGAATTGCATTCAATGACTGTCTCCTTTACGGTTGCTCGTTTGAGTGGTAGCTGATCGATCTGCGCTTGTCTTGTCGAAACATGATCCTACTCCTTCGGATCAAAAACGTTGCGCAGATCGGAGTCGAAGGCGGCGTCTTGGATTGTGCTTTCGGCGTTGACCGGCTTTGTGTTGAGCCGCCACTCGATCAGTCCGGCGTCACGCGGGGCCTGTGGACTGTCCTTGCCAGCCTTGATGCGATATCCAGTCCCGAAAGCCGTAAGGATCGCGCCGTCGCGCATCAGTGTGGACGACGTTGCCTGACTGCTGGGCCACCAGTAGGTCTCGCCCTTTCGTTTGCCTGACCAGACATGCAGCAAGTATCGGTGATCGAGATCCCAGGTGACGCCGTGATCGTGGCTGACCACTGCCTCGATGCCGAATTGCGGAAAGCCGTTTTGGTCGTCGACATATCCCAGTCGCGCGACGTAGGTCATGACGATGTCCTGGTTGGGCATCAAAACCAACGACGGATGATGGCGACCGTAGTCGTAGAGTTTCTTGACCGCTGACCAGGTCCGGCCGTCATCTTTGGAGATCGAGATCCCCAGCCCTTCGTAATGGTCCAGTGTCTTGCCCTTCAGCCGTCGCGGAACGTCGGTCCGGCAGGCTGCGAGCAAATCGCCGTTGCCGGCGCGAAACAAGTGCGCCTCATTAACGCCCTGCCATTGCGGGACCTTGATTGATTTGCTCCACGTTTGCCCTTCATCGGTACTGAAGCGGATGTAGGCCTGCGAGCTGGTACCTGATTGCGCGTAGCCAGTCTCCGCAAGTTGCATGATCTTGCCAGTCTTGGGATGACGATCAACCAATGGCGGATCCCAGATGTACCAGGGCTTCTCGTCGGACGTCGGTGCAATCGCCACGGGGTCGCCCCAATTTTGGCCATAGTCCGAGCTGAACCAGCGCGAGGGCGGACCCGCCGCCAGAATGCCGTCTTCATAAAAGACCAACTTCCCGTTGCCGAGATACGCCAGGCCCGTTCCCATCCCGATCGATGGTTTGCCATCGTCGCCCTCGCGCACAGGACGAGGATCCGTCCACGTCGCTCCGCGGTCGCCGCTGGTCAAAACGAAGGCGCGATGCGGATAGTCACAACCGACCAGTATCAGCAACCGGTCCTTCTCCGGCATGTTGACGAGGTAGGGAACTGCGACCACTCGATTCCAACTCTCGGTGACGATCTGAAATCTCGCCGGAAGCCGAACGCTACTTGCCTTGCCGGCCAATTGCCGGACTTCGTGCGGCTGCCAGCCGTTCGCTCGCGAGGAAGCGGTCTGGTCGCTTTCTCTCTTAACGGCCAGGTCGCGCAACACTTCGAACGGGGGTTCATAAGCTTTGCCGCCTTCACGTGAGGTGAAGAAGTTGAACAGGTAAACGCCGTCGGCACCTGCTTTGATGAGCTGATTCGCCGCGTGGCGATATTCGTCGGCGGTGAGATTTTTCGCGCCACCGCCTTTCGTGCATTCGATGCCGCCGTAAACCGGCACGGTCGTGATGGCCTGCTTCCACTTGTCGATCGGCAGATCGCCGCGTTCGTGCAGGAACTCAGAAACCGCGACGAAATCGACCCAGCCGTGTTTCACCCAGGCGGGCACATCGCAGCCGATTTTTCTTGCTGTCTCGGGCGTGGGTGGAGTGCGACCGAAGTTCGACGGCGGGCGTACCGAGAGCACCAACCGGCGGCCGCGCTGGCGTCCGACCTCGTCGAGCATTTTGCGAACTCGCTCAACCAGCGAATTCATCTTTGCGACACGTTCGTCGGTCGAACTGTCTTTGAAGAACCGAGGAAAGCGGTTGAAGTCGAGTTCGATGCCGTCGCAGTCGTAGCGCTCAACGGCTTCCTCGATCAGTCGAAACGTGTAATTGCGGACCTCGTCGCGTGCGAAATCCATCGCGCCTTTGCCCTGATACTGTTTGGTGCCCAGTCGCCAATCGGCATGGTCCACCAGAAACTGCGTGCGGAGAAAATCGTTGCCGTGATCGTCGTTCATGCGAAACGTGAGCAAAGCCTCGCAACCGCGCCGCTTCGCTTCGGCCAGCATGACCGCGTACGGATCGACCCCCGCATCAAAGAAAGCCTTCATGTTCCGGAACCGCTGCTTTTCCGACTCCGGCCATTTCGCTCGCTCGTCCTGCGTCGACAGCGTGCCGCGCATCGTGCCGACCTTTGTCGGGTAGTACATAACCTGGGCGTTAACGCAGACCAGCACCGTATCAACGCGGCTCCCTTCATAAGCAACTTCCTCGATCAAACGCTTCACGTCGTCGATGTCAACTGGCACGGGCCCCTTGCTGCCGGCCTTCGTCGACAGGCACGAATCGCCGTCGAAGTTGTAAAGCACACGCCGAGATCGCGTGGA
>CAUZVF010000358.1:0-6130 GCA_963582955.1 Planctomycetota bacterium | reverse complement strand
AGCGTAGGCGAAGGCCCCGACGACCTCTCTTCCCGCGGTGACCTGATCCCAGAACGCCTGGTAGTCGAAATGACATCCGTGGCTCTGCTTCACCGTGTAGTAGACGTTCTGCACGTCCACGAAGACCGCGACTCTATCCATGGGGTGACCTGCCTAGCCAGAACCAAAGTTACTCAATTACGTACGACGCGGCCCGTCACGATCATTTCCCGTTTGACATCTTTGGGTAACTTCTTACGTATTCGACAAAAAAAGCCGACGAAATTCGTCGGCTCCGTTGTCTTTCGAAATGTCACGGCGTTCAGATCGGCCTCACGTTCTCCGCCCGTGGCCCTTTCGGTCCACGCCCCTCGGTGTATGACACTCGTTGTCCTTCTTGGAGTTGCTCGTAGCTCACCCCTTCAAGGTTCGAGTTGTGGAAGAACATGTCCTCGCCGGTCGCGGTGTCGATGAAACCGAAACCTTTGTCCGTCAGCTTCTTGATCGTGCCTTCTGCCATCTTCAATCTGATTCCTAAAAAATGTCTCTGCTGCGTTGCCCGACACAACTGGTTCAGGCTGCTCAACCGCAGGGGATGATTCTAACGGGCGGCGTGGACAAAACAAGCGGAGTGACGAGGAATGGTGCTGAATTGATTGGCTGTCGTCGGTCAAACCATTTCTTCAATGCCTTGAGTGGCTGGATCTTGACTACGTTTCGGGCAGGCTTGGCTTTGAAGACGGTTTCCTCTTTCGTGAATGGGTTGATACCGTGTGGTGAATTTATTCAGCCGATCAATTCGGCCTATGAATCACGGGCATTCCGCCACACAAGTCGATCCGGGTTCGGCCGAGATTGGCAAAGAATCTCGACACCTAGCCTCGGCGCCGACATTTCGGCGCGCATCTCGGAGAGCCAGATTGCATGCAAGTCAATCCTCTCGCGCAATCTCATCGAGCGGGTTTCGCTCCTCGAATTGAGCTCGGAACTGAAGAACTTCCTGGTCGACTTGCTTTGCCCCTGGATTCGACGCGATCCCATTCGTAACCTGACTCATGGCGTATCCTCGTTGTCCTCGTTGGGCCGCTGATGAAATGAAACGCAGAATAACCAGCAGGACACGCCTTCCATTTTCCATCTTGTAGAACACACCTTTCAACAACATCTCACAGCCAATTGCAGCCTGCGGGAAGCGGTGAAGGTTACCAATGCTCAAGAACATTTTATTTCTTCAAGCGCTGTTGGTTCACCTCGATCGCCTGCAAGCGCTGCTGGGAGAGAAATGGTCTGCGTTCCATGATCTTCTAAGGAAGCTGCTCGTTGACCTGATTACTGAGCAGGACAAACGTATCTACGCCGCGCGGGTGAATCGCATCTTTCGTGCCTTTGAGGGCACGCCTGCCGAGGAACTGGCGAACGACCAGACGCTTGCCTCAGCCGCGATTCTGCGTTACGGCGAACTCGGTCATCCGTCGCGGCCGGTGTTCGACTTGATGCTCCGTTTTGCGGTCAGCGAAGACGGCCGGCTCCACGGCGAGAAATACTATCGCACGGTGACCGAAGAGTTCGCGGCGACTCGCCCCGCTTTCCGATGGCGCCATTTGATCGGCCTGGCTCGCGTCACGGCCAGCATGTACGGCTACGAGCGAAAGGACAGGCGCGGACATCGGGCGCCGGGATACGAGCAGGCCTGCAAGTTGTTGGGAGTCGGATAATGAAACGAGGACCGCTCCCTCGAGCTGGGGAGCAATTGGGGTCCGAGCCTGTCTCCCGTTTTGTCACGCCGAAAACCGTAAACAGGATCTGACCCAATCGTGTTCCCAACCAGCTCATCATCCGAGACTCCAGCGGCTTCATCAGCGGGGGCGGCCGCGGCTGGCCGGTCGTCAAGGTGAGCCCGAAGCTCAACTTGGACACCTATTTCGATGATGCCCGCGTCGGCGGCATCCGAATCCGCATCGACGACACGCTCACAACCGGCATCCACGATGACCTGGACTTCTTCACAGAACTCCCCGAGCAGTTGAAGCCGTACCAAGTCAACGACATTGTGAGCGATGCCGCACCGACAAGCGGAATCTGGAGACGCGGCCAATTCGTCCGCAACCGAAACACCAAAGGCCCCTCAGCGCCCGAGGCACCGTATGGCTGGTATTGCGTCGAATCAGGAAAATCCAGCAAATGGAAACCGGTCTATTTGTCTTTTGTGCCGCGTTGAGCGAATGTAAGTGGTACCTGCCTAACGACGCCTGTTGTTGTTCGGTCTATCATACGGTCAGTCCGACGACACTTGGCGAGGTGATGAGCCGCAAGTTCATATTTCACCTCTGCTACAGCCACTGTGGGACTGATACATGAACGAACCGATCATCAAGCCTGTCGACCAGAGCGATCCTGCCAAAACATATGGAGATCCACGCAACTTGTTCGCATAGTTGTCGATCGTCACGGAGAAGGAGATTCCCTTGTTATTCGATGGTCACGCCTATTGCATTCCACCGTTAGACGGTAACGGAGAGTTTGCATCACCGGAACAACTGCGCAGACATCTTCAACAAGCCATCGCCGCACATTACCAACCGCCGCTTCGATCAAGGGACGGTGCGCCCGGCGATAATGGTGCGTTGATGGATATGTCCAACTGGCCTAGCCTCGACTCGCTGAAAGAAGCGAGTTTTAGGATCGCCCGCAATGGAAGGTTTGAATGGACCGTAGACGGAGAGGACTACTTCAAGCAGTATTTCCCACCGTCGGTCATTGATATGCAATATCCCGCTGACAGGCTGGTGGCAGAGATGGATTATGCGGGTGTTGGCAAGGCACTGCTACATAGAGTTCCGTATCTTGGCATTGGGAACGAGTTTATTGCGGAGTGTGTCAGGAGATTCCCCGACAGACTGACGGGACTTGCTCACGCCGAGGAGTGGCTTGTCCAGTCCGAGCCCGAACAATCGATTGCCAAGATTGATAAAGCGGTGAACAAGGGCGGCCTTTCCGGGATTCAGTTTCTCCCGGCACAGATGAACCACTACAACCTGAACGACTCATGGGACTCGCCCGAGTTCCAACCGTTCTGGGATGGGATCGCTGATCTAAAGATACCGGTTTTCTTCACGTTGAAAGAGCGAGCAGACCCCAAGCAAGACAGCTACCTGAACGAGGTTAAGACTTTGCTGCGCTGGATGGAGCGTTATCCTGATATGACCGTCGTATTGACACACGGTATACAGTGGAGGTTGTTTGTGGAGGGGGACAGACTGGTATTTCCAGAGGAAGCCTGGGCTCCTTTCGATAACCCGAACCTTCATTTGCAACTGATGTTTCCAATTGCGTTGGGCAATGTGTGGGAATACCCGATGCTAGAAGTCAGGCCAACTATTGAGGAATGCGTCAAACGCATCGGAGCCGACCGTCTGATTTGGGGCACGGACATGCCGATCGTTATGCGATTCTGGACCTATCGCCAGAACATCGACATGTTTGTTGAGCATTGTGATTTCCTAAGCGCTCAGGAAATGGACGCGATCATGGGAGGCACTATTGCACGAATCATCGGAGTTGATTGTTGATCAGCTCACCTGATCTTACGCGTTACGCATAGTGTAGCGGTGTCGATGATACGCAGTGCGGAAGCCCCGCTGTTCATATAACCGCTCGGCACCGCTGCCGGTCGTTGTTTCCAACGTGGTCCAGCGGTTGCCCAGCGTCTGCGAGTCGATGACTGCCTGCGTGACTAGCGCGCCAGCGATCCCCTTGCGGCGGTGTTCGGGCAGCGTGCCGACGAGGTCAATATAGCCCATGCCGAATTGCGAATAGAGCAGCGTCGTACCGACCGGCACGCCGTCCACTCGTGCAAGATAACGGCGCACCTCTGGGACGATCAACACGGAACGCCCGAGCGGTCCGTGTGGATATTTTCATCATCGACGGATACATTTCCCTGGGGATGTAGCCGATCCTTCGGCCGCTCATCCGCAACGTTTGATGACTCAATGTGGAGGGGCATCCGTTATGCCTGATGAATGTCAGGAGCTGCTTCGTCGTCTCATACAACGCTGTAAAGAGCGTCCCACGTTCGTACTGACTGACAGTACCGAGGCCGCGACGGCGTATCACGAGTACCTTGCGGTCGTCAAGCAGATGTATGCGGAACTGCTGGGTCAGCTGCAACTCCAGCCGCACCAGTTTACTGATGATCTGCTGAGGCAGTGCACAGAACTAGACGATTTCAGTTACGTCATGAACTACTACTATCCACCTGCGCAGATCGACGAAGGACACGAGGAGTCTCTTTCTTTCGACGCAATGAGGCAACTTGCCAAGCGTCATTTAACAAAACGGTGAACCGGAGCCGGAACAGCCGGGATAATGGATGATGCCTCCGGACGTGACCCCAGACGCCCTACGGCTGTCGAGAAGGCAAAAGAACTCGTCAAGCTGCAGGAACCGGAGACAGTTCTCACGCAGGCGGAAATTGAAGCGGAACTCGCCGCTGTGTTTGTTGAAAACTCGCGAACTCAGCGTGCGGCCCAGTGGCGAAGACTTGCAGCCGTGATCGGTCAGCCGGACCTGCCGCTGCAGGTGGTCACCGGTGAGCTGACGGTTGAGGATCCACAGTTGGTCTGGGAACAAGCACTCGACCGCATTCAACGTGAAAGCCCGGAAATTGCCGCCGCGGCAGCCGAAGTTGAACAGACCCGCTGGGCTCTCCAGCGTGCTTCTGTGCAGGCCACCCCCAACGTCACGGTTCAGGCCGGCGCGTTGTACGACTACGGAACGCGCGACGCGATTGCCATGCTGCAGGTGTCGCTGCCGATCCCGATCTACGACCGCAATCAGGGTGGCATCGCCGAAGCCTACGCAAACGTCATCGCAGCCGAACAGGCCGTCCAGCGAGTGGAACTGAGCCTGCAGCAGCGTCTGGCAGCCGTTTACCAGCAGTACGAACAGGCCCGTCAACAGGCTTCGCGATACGACAGCGTGATCTTGAAGAAGGCGAAGAAGAACCTCGACCTGAACCGCAAGACTTACGAAGCCGGCGAATCCGCGTACCTTGCCGTTCTGACGGCTCAGCGATCGTACTCACAAGCCCGGCTGGCATGGCTCAACGCACTCGAACAACTCTGGTCCGCGACCGTTCTAATGGAAGGGCTGTTGTTGAGCGACAGTCTCATAAACTGACCGTTTTCTCCGAGAATACAGTTCGAGCCGGAACCAATTCTCTCTTTGATGGTGACACGGCCTTATCAGAAGTTTCGCCTACCGCGACTTTGACTTTGAGAATCGAAGCTCTGCCCGAATGAATCAACATCGATCTCACGACGTGTTGAGAGATCCACTCTTCAACCGAATTCAACCAAATGTAAACACCGTCACGGACGGATTTAGGCGGCCGCTGCACAAGCCGCGACAATCCACGACAATCCACGATGCTTCAATGGCCCGGCCGATGGCCTTGCGGAATTTCAGCAACCGTTCTCGTTCTGCGGGCTTCGTATGGATTTGACCGGGGACGCGCGCTCGTAAGATTTTGTTCTCTTCTTTGAGGAACTGCACATACTTTGCGAGTTCGCTGTCGGTTGCCGAGGCGATCAGAGCCAGCAACCCGCAAGCGATCCAGAAAACTGATGTTGCAAAACTTCATGTCGATCGATCGGCAAATGTTCGCCATCGTCCCAGGATGCACCGTTATGTGCTCGACATGAGTCAGAGGCATGTCAGACTTGTGTCAGAGAATCCCTGTAAAAACCTGGAAAATCTAGTATAATCTGGACAACGTTGAGCGAGGACGGCGGCTCAAAACTCTCTGCAAGGCCCACCCCATCATCCACTTAGGATAAGTCGCTTCGATTTCGAGCTTTGGCCTACGGAACCGAAGGGGCATGCTCACTTTCCGATGCAGCCGAACGGATCTATGCAACCGATCTGTTGCTCCCGATCAACTAGGCTCGTTGGTCCCGTCATGAAAACAGTCAGTTGCTCAACGACGATGCCCTTGATCGTACATGGGAAGCGGTGGAGAACGCTGGGCCGGACTTCTTTCTCCACTGGGTTTTCGAGTATGTTTGCGAGACAGCGACATGATCGAGTCGGCCGCGTTTGTGCCGACCTGGTGTTTTGCCAAAGTTGAACAAGGCAGGCGGCATGCGGA
>CAUZVF010000357.1:0-6140 GCA_963582955.1 Planctomycetota bacterium | reverse complement strand
GTCGTTTCATTGGTGCGATAAAGTTTTCCGTCCAATCCATCCAGGCCACCCGCTCCCATTTTTCCATCAATTGCGATGGCAAATTGTCTTCCACCGGCAGCGAGACCAATGCAGTACTCACCTTGTCGTTTTTCGGGCACAATGACAGCCGTTAACTCATATTCGTCTGGTGGCGAGAAAGGAATTTGAATCAGCGCTTTGGGGGCCACCTCTGCAATCAGTCGCCCGTTGCGAAGCGCCCAGTTGCCTTGGACTGTATCACGAGTGGTGTTGATCATTGCAAGCAGATCGATCGAAGGGCTGGCAACAGATGTCGTTGTCTTAAACTCGTTTCGAATTTCATTTGTGGTATTGGACGTTGCTACCTTTTCCTTGTTCAGTTCGCCCGCTGTGGACGAATTGTCGACAATCTGTTTATCAGTTTCTGTCTGGGTTTGATCAGTTTCTGTCAGGGTTCCCGAAGTTTCGCCATTCCTGGTTGCCCACCAGGTCAGTCCAAAGGCGACGACCGCGACGCCGACAATCGACCAGATCATCCAGGCATGAACGGTGCGACCGGCCACGTCGAATGAGCGGGAGTGTCTCGTGCCTAGCAGCGGTCCGCCACCCTTCTTCAGTTCCTCTAGTAATTGCTTGGCCTTGCGGTGTCCGGGTCTTAATTCCAGTAGACGTTGTAGCGTTGCTTCCAGACCTTCGAATTGTCCTGTGTTAAGCGCCTGATCCATGTTGGTAGTCAGAAAGTCGACTTCGTCCTGCAGTTCAGTCGCCTGTTCCAGCAGCGACTGAGTTTGTTCGTTGTGCTGCGATTCCGGAAGCTGGTGCAACAGTTCCACCGCCTGAGCATAGTCGTATTTCTGGATGCACTGACTGGCCAGTCGATAAACGGCAGCCACGTCGGCTCTGGATTTCGTGGTTAATCTCAGCGACTGTGATTTCTGTGTCGCCCGCGCGGCCCTCGCGGGCGAATCGAGAGGGCGAGGCTCCCGCCGAGCCGATTTGCGCGTGCTTGCTTGCGGCTCAGCCGGAGCTTTGCCCTCCCGAAATTGACCCAATTGAGCGACCGGTTTCAGACCCGCAACCGAATCGATACTGGATTTCGCGGATTTCAGATACTTCGTCAATTCGGCCGCGACCTCGGACATCGACGCGGGCCGGTCGGCGGTCGGCTTGGACAGCATCTTCAGACAGATCGATTCCAGTTGTGGGTCGACTTCGGCGCGAATCTCTCGCGGTGGCTTGGGTTTGTTCGTCAGGATCTGTGCCATCACCGAACCGATCGAGCCCTGGAACGGAATCGCCCCGGACAGCAACTCGTACAGAATCACGCCCAGGCTGTAGATGTCGCTATGCGGACCGATCTGATCGATTTTCCCTTCGACCTGTTCGGGAGACATATAGGCGGGAGAGCCAAGCAGGGCTCCGCTTTGCGTCAACCGTTCGCCATCTTGTGTGATCCGCCGAGCCAGACCGAAGTCCATGATGACCGGCTCGTTCTTTTTGTCGATCATGATGTTGGCCGGTTTCAGGTCACGATGGATAACGCCTTCGTCGTGCGCTTCGTGTAACGCGGTCGCCAGCTTGCGGATGATGATGGCGATCTGCCGCGCCGACTGGCGTTTATCAGGAACGATGTATTCCGACAGTGGGCGGCCCTCGATATAGGCCATGCTGATGTAATGCTGACCGTTGATCTCTCCGACATCGTGGACCGGGCAGATGTTGGGATGCCTGAGCGCGGCGGCGGACCGGGCTTCGCGGTAGAAGCGTTCCAGCAACGACGGGTCGGCAACACCTGAGAACTTGGGGACCTTCAGCGCAACCTGACGACTAAGCTGCGTGTCTTCGGCCAGGTAGACCGAACCCATGGCCCCTTCGCCCAATAACTTGATCAGCCGGTAGCGACCAAATGTCTCGGGAACCGAATCGGAAGAAGCTGGGAGCCGGGTGTCGGAAGCGGTGTCGCTGTCCTGCTGCGACGTATCGTGGGTGGATGTGGCGGGCGGCAGTGTCTTACGGTCCGGCACGGACTCGGAGACCTGCTTATTCGACTCGTTACGATCCGTTTCGCCCATCGCAGTGAATCCTCAGGCGGGCGGCGTTTCTGACGCGCCACGGCCTCTACGATCAGCGTACCGACGGACGCTGCCTGGATCAAACACATTGCCCGTATGGCTCTGTCGACACCATGCTGGAGGTCAGCGCTGCGTGACATCGTGGCTTGTGTCCTGCTGCGAATCATCCTAACCGAACGTGATCGAGAAATCGCCGGTTGGTGCGTGGACGCCGGCGGGGTTGGGCTACCGTCCTCCGGCCCCGGAAGCGATCCACTACGTCAAGACAGAGCTTGTCGAACGAGAATCTCCTCAAGGGAAATGATAGGCTGAACCTAACTTGAAGACTGGTACCGTCCGTGTGCTGCGGATCAAAATAGTCACCAAACGAAAACGTGTGATACGTATCGAGCCATCCGTGATTGAAATGGCCGCGTTCGGCGGCTCTGCGGATTTTGATCATCGATTTCGCATCCTGTTACGAGCGTCTGCGTTTCGAGGCCGTCTCCATTTCCTCTTGAACTGCTTTCTTCAGTTTCGCAATCTGCTTGCTTGCCGACTTCAAAAGTTTACCGACGGGATCAGGCAAGTCCTCTGCTAACAGCTGGCGTTCTTTCGATTCAGCCTTGCCTTTCGCGGAATCGTACCCTGCGTACCAACGCTCCCACCGTTTCGTCATTGTGTTAATTTGGTCCAGGGCGTCTTCGACATTTGCAGCAATCACGGATTTGCGGCCGCCGGAACTGCCAGTGCCGAGGAGCTTAGAAATCTCTCTTGTCAGAACGCGAGTTGACCAATCGTTGGCCGCCGCCTCTCGCTGAAACTTCTCGCGCTGGCGTTTATTCTTGATTCGCAACAATGCGATCATGTGGCACCGACCGAGCGGCATTCCGTCTTGTTCGCGACGCAATTTACACAGTTGTTGGAATTCTCTGTTCGAGTACGATTGGGCGAATTTGCGTGCTTTATCGATGTAGTCGCGAGACGTGCCGATTCGCTCCGCAAATTCCATCGTCACACCCAAACTGTATGTCCCCTTTCTGGGGTTCTTGCGATCGGCTTCGAGCACTTCTTGGCCGAGATGGTAGAAGTCCCGGAGTTCTTGAACAGCTTGTCGGACTGGCGCTTTACGGAGTTTCTTTGTCACTCTGGTCGTGCCTCGTTTTGCTTTGCCCATGATGGGTACTGCCTGAAGGTTGATCAGTGGTCAGGAGAGGAGACGAGGGCCTCTACCTTTATTGCTCGGCCAGATTGCCAGCCCGACTTGAGGGACAGTGCAAGTTGCATTCGCGTCAATGACAAAAGAAAAGATTGTTGCAGGCGGCGTGAAGGGCCACTCGGTGTGCTCAGAGCATAGGAGTTCCCCCGCTTGGACCATGGAAGACCCCCTCGCCGTCAATGCCGGTCGTCGGATTTGGCCATGCTGGCCGCTCCGGTGGTCTTGACCTGCTCGACACGCAGCGGCAGATGGCTCGTCCAAACCGCCCCATCTTATGTGCCTGGCTGGCTGCAAAGCGAATGCGAGCGGGCGACGAGAAGATTCGATTGGCGACAATGCAATTAACAACCACTGAGAGCTGCGAGATTGGCCTGTGAGGGGCTTTGCGCGTCACAGACGACCTTCGGGTCACTCTCCGTCCTAGACCCCGCCTCGCGGCTGGGTGAAGGCGAAAGGCAGAATTTTTGGCGTTGTAGGGGAATCGGGGCCGCAGTCGCCATGCCTTGGATTACAGAACCGAAAGGGCGAACTCAAACGTCGGCGATGGACTGTCCTTTTTGTCCTTTTTCGTTCCCACAGCTGTCCGCTTTGTCCATTTTCTGCGTAATTCCGGTATGTCCGCATGAAAGGTAGAGTAAGGTCTTGCAATCTTCGTTGGTTTCTGTAACCTCCTCGTATCACGACAGTTGTGCTTGCGACGCGGCAATTCAACCGGCTGGCTGGCAGCCAGAAGGTCAGGGGTTCGAGTCCCCTATCCTCCACATACTTAAAGCCTTAAACCGCAGTGGTTTAGGGCTTTTTTTGTCTCTCCGTCCCGTAACCGTTACCGCCCCGTAACCGTTACGGTAACCGTTATTTTGTAATCTGGGCGGCACAATCAATCCAGCGGCCCGATGGACATCTTGTTCGGCCTGTTTCTCCTGGACGTAGTATTTTGGCGAGCGGCGGCGATGACGGGTAAGGCATGAATCAGTTCTATCCGCCCCCTAGCTCCTCAGACGTGTAGACCTACGGCGAACAGAACGCTCCGCACAGGTGCCTGTCGAATCCTCCGCAGTGCCGCCGTCGTGAGGGCCACATGGTTGAAGCAGACGAGGAGCCTTTCGATCATGAAACCGCCGAGCAGATACCACGGCGTCGAAGCAATGTCTGGGTCTTTTGACAGCCAGTAAGCCGCCTGCCACATTTCACCGACGCCGAAACCCAAACCAATCGCCATGCCAATTTGGATGGCCGATTTGCCGTCATTCCTCCTTCGAATCCACGGAAACAGCATCAGGGTGAGCTTTGCCGATTCTTCTGTCACCGGGGCATACAGGATCGTGGTGACGAATAGAAAGGCGGTCGTCGTTGCAGCACCGGCACCAAGCATTGCCTTGAGTGCCGAGTCCACCTGAGTCACAACCAAGGATTGCGAAAAGCGGCAGAACAATTGGCGAGAATCTCATGGAGGCGACCTTTCTTCGATGACTTTGGGAAAACCGAACGTCTCCATTCAGAACCTCAGCCGAACTAACGAGTGCGCAGGGTGATCGAGTAGTCCTTGTTCTTGTGGAACTTCTCCAGCAGCGACTTGATGACCGCAGCCGTATCGTCCACATCGTGGAGATTCGTGACGGTAATCCAAATCTGGCTCAGTTCGACCTCTTCGACTTGGCGGCTTCCAGGCCGAGACGTGGTCACTCGGTCGCCGAATCGCTGTCTCATCGTCATTGTCGGTATGTAGACGTCGGAATCTGTGCTGGTTGTGATCCCCCGAGGCAGTTTAAGCGACGTCTTCCTTGCCTTCGTCTGGCCGACGATTCTAAAGGAGTGGTCGTCGATGTGAATAAGTTTTCCGATTGGATTCTCGACGGGATACAATTTGCGACCGACGTCGGTGCCAATGACGGCAACCATCGTCACCCTGTCCCTGTCCGTCAAGAACCGCCCTCGGGCGATCTCAAGCTGGAAGACGTGGGCGAGACCCTTGGTAGACCCCACAACTCGGGCGGCGATGGTTTTGTCTCCGTGGCGAGCGTCCCTGTTGATCGTGGAAACCGGAACGGCCTGCTGGATGTTGGGAAGAGTCGAAATCAGCCGCTCCAAGTCCTTGCGAGTTAAACCGTAGCGGACGGCGGAACTGTCGTCCCGTTGCAGCGGCTTGACACTCTCCAGCACAATCATTCTCGGAGCGAGCGAACGGTCCTGGTGGAAGTCCGCATCCGGTGTCTTCGTAGTGGGTGCTTTCTCAGCGGGTGTCTTTACTGGCTGCTTCTCAGATGGCGCAACTTTCTGCGGTAGAGCCTGATTGCCACCAGACCCCGCAGATGGTTTTCCTGGTTGGGTTCCCGATCCACAACCAAGCACTGTGACGACAATCAGAACAAGCGGCGATAATCTCATGCTGGCGATCTTTCCTTGGATAATTGGCTGAACGTCCCCTACTTCCTCCGAGTCGATCTGATGGTCAAATCCATGTGAAGTTTTCCGTCCATGTCCTCGACGAGGATGCGGGCGTGGACGGCATCCTTCCCCACGAAGCGAGTCTCCTCAGCACCGAGGATCGAAACGCATCCAACAGTCTACCGGCCTCACGATCAGATCGCAGCCATCTTTTCTGGAAACTCGACAGTGATCGCCAGAGCGGTGCCATGCAATCTGGTTGGTCCGCACCGCCTCATTTGAGGGCGAGAATTGCGGCCAAATGCAACGCTAAAGACTCGACGGAATCAGGAATCCCCGTTGTATCTCCAGCCGTTTAACGCCGTTACAATTGGGGATTGATCCAACACCGTCACCACAGACAACTCACCCTTGGAGCAGCGACATGCAATTCAAAGTGAACTCACTTGTCATCATGGCATTCGCCACAGGGATGTTCGTGCCGT
>CAUZVF010000356.1:0-6147 GCA_963582955.1 Planctomycetota bacterium | reverse complement strand
TGTCGATTTGCTGCAACAGCGACTGACGCCGGTCCAAGCGGTCGGCCGTCACTTTCGGCAACGCGTCAATCGATGGCAGCAACGGATTGCCGTCCGGAATCACTGGTTTGTAGAACGCGCCCTTCTTGGGAAACTTGGGCGTACAGACCGTGATCAACGGATCGTATTGGCTGCCCAGGTAACCGCCATACGGACCAGCCCGGCGCAGTGCCTGAGACCAACCCGGATACGCCGGCATTGTGACGTATCGCGGAACATCTTTGGGGCCGATATCGAGGTATTGGCAGACGGCTCCCATGCCTGGATGGTCAGTTCGTTTGGCGAAGTAGTTTTCGCGGTCGCTGCCGCCATCGAACCCGGTCAGTACGTTGTAGGGGTTGTGGCTGTTGTATTTGTGCGAGTAAGTGCGGATCAATGTCAAGCGATCCATCATCTGTGCGGTTAACGGCAACAATTCACTGATTTGCACGCCGTTTAAACAGGTGTTGATTGGCCGGAATTCCCCACGGACATTTTCCGGAGCTTTCGGCTTCATGTCGAACATGTCGATATGCGACGGTCCGCCCAGCAGATTCATCAAAATGACTGACTTGGCCGAGCCTGCGTGAATCGCCGGGCCGTCGTGCGACGCCGACAATTCCATCGGCAGCGTAAGGCCGCCAAGAAGTGACAACCCGCCGACCCGCATCATTTCACGACGTGTGACGCCGTCACACATTGCCGTTCGTCGGCCTAGGATACGCAACATGTCAACACCCAGTTCGAACTTGGAACGCATCTCTCGCGAGACGACTTCACCATTCTAACAACGACTCGGCCGATCACAACATCGTTGGAGCCGGGAGCGGCAGCGAGACCACGGGAACTGCATGAGTCAAGCGTTTCTGGCTGAGTATCCGTTTCCGCACGATGCCGCGGACTCACATCCATTCGACCGTGGCATATTTAGCTCGCAAGTTCGCCCAACCCACACGCTTCAACTTCGGGCGGAGTTGCGCAAAGTAACGATCGATCGACGATTGGCTTTGTTCAGTTTCGCGCGGAATGTTCAATGGGCAATCACGGGACTTTAACAGAATCAAAGCTGCGGCGTTCATTTCAATCGCAACCCAGGCAGCAATCGAATCACTCGTGACATCCCAGCAATGAGGAAGTGGATGTCGGCTCGACGGTTCACGCGTTCGAATGAATGCGATGGCGTTTAGTATGGGCAGCCGTCCGTCTCGCCATGCACCCGCCATGACACGTTCATTTTCAACAACGACCGCTTGCGGCAGAATCGTACGTAGCAACTCCTCATTCAATCGAAGTGATTCCATCGCCAGCCAGTGTGCTGATTCGTCGCCCAGTTCGTGGATTTGGTCCCATTGGCGAACGATGTCGGCCGTTGCTCCGCCACCAAGAATTAAAAGCGGCCGGCTTGCAGACTGTCGTTCTAAGAAATCGCATAGTCGTGCAGCGAGATCGGTAAGAGTTAACAAACTACCGCCGACTTTGTACACGCTGATCGGCGGATCGTTCACAGTCGAGTAAGGCGTCGCCGAGCTTTCAGCCAATGGCGATGGTTGATGCTCTCTCAACCGTCATCCCTTAGAATTTGGGTATGGAATCGGTTCCCTAAGACAAACGTGATGGGTACCACGTCTTGCCGTTCAGGCAAGGCGTGTCGCGCAGCGACAGGAAACTGCTCTTTCGCTCGCTGAAACCAGTGTCCGTTGCTTGTAGTGACACTGGCAAGCTTCAAAGGCGCGGCTTGTGGCTTTCATCGTGCCAGAGTAATTTCCAGCGGCTGTGCCGCACGCCTTGCCTGAACGGCAAGACGTGGTACCCGTATGGTTAATCGTTCCCATTTTCTAGCTTGCAACAATCAATCAATGATCTTGCTGATCGTGTATTCGACGATTCCCGTGGCGCCGCAAGCCTTTAGTTCGGGGACAATCGTGCGGACGACGGATTCGTTGACGATTGTATCGATCGCGATCCAATCGGGATCGGACAACGACGAAACTGTTGGCTTCTGCAGGGCCGGCAGTTGATTCAGAATCTTGTCTAAATCGATGCGGCGGACGTTCATCTTCAGTCCCACTTTGCCCTCGGCGGCAAGGCACGATTCGAGCATCAGCGAAATGTTGTCGAGCTTGGCCCGTTTCCATTCGTCAGCGTAAGCATCCTTGTTGGCGATAAATCGCGTCGTGCTTTGAATGACTTCGTCAAGGATTCGCAGGTTGTTGGCTCGCAGGGAACTTCCCGTTTCCGTGACTTCGACGATCGCATCGGCCAGCTTCGGAGGTTTGACTTCCGTGGCTCCCCACGAGAATTCGACGCTGGCGGTGACGCCGTGCTTTTTCAGATAGCTTTCCGTCAGTCCCACGGCTTCGGTGGCAATGTGTTTTCCTTCCAAATCCTGGACGGACTGAATGTCGGAATCGTTGGGAACGCACAGCACCCAGCGAACTGGCCCACGGCTGACCTTGGAAAACAACAACTCGCAGATTTCGTGGACGTCGGCCTGAGTTTCCAAGACCCAATCATGCCCCGTAATGCCGGCGTCAAGGATTCCCTGCTCGACGTACCGCGCCATTTCTTGGGCACGAATCAGCAGGCATTCAATTTCGCCGTCGTCGATCGAGGGATAATACGAACGGGACGAAAACTTGATGTTGTAACCGGCTTTCTGAAACAAGGCCGCCGTTGCATCCTGCAGGCTGCCGGCCGGGATTCCGAGTTTCAGGATCTTGTCGGATTCACTCATTGGTGGAACAGCCTATTTGTTCTTATAAACTTCGGACGGGTCGAAAATGCGGCTTCCAACGACCTCGATTTCTCCGGTGGCTGGGTCAATTCTCCGAAAGAAACAGCTTCGATAACCCTCGTGACAAGCAGCTCCGCCAACCTGATCGACCTTCACCAGCAGCGTGTCGGCATCGCAATCGTAATAGATTTCTTTCAATTCCTGGACATTGCCGCTCTCTTCACCCTTTCGCCACAGCTTTCGGCGGCTGCGGCTGTAATAGCAGACTCGGCCGGTTTGCAGCGTTTCTTCGTAGGATGCGCTGTTCATGTAGGCCATCATCAGCACGTCACCGGTGTCGGCATCCTGAGCGATCGCCGGGATCAATTCGTTCTTTTCAAAATCGGGGCCACTCACGGAAATTCCTATCAGTCGTGAAAATCTCAGTTCGGTCGTTGAGGCACACGCGGTCAAATGATTTCGCCAGCATGCGAAAGAGAATTCGACAATTTAGCAGCAATGTGGGTAAGAAACCAGCAATGGCTTCCATCACTCAACATGTTTTCCTACTATCTTCGCATTGCACAGTAATCGCCAATCACGGAGATCAAAATGTCGGAACAGAAAGCGACCAACATTACGTGGCACGAGCATCAGGTCTCGTCAGACGACCGATGCAAATTGAATGGACACAAGGGTGCCGTGCTTTGGTTCACGGGACTCAGTGCCTGTGGCAAGAGCACCGTTGCCAACACGGTCGACCACAAACTTCACGAAATGGGCAAGCATACAACGGTTTTGGACGGCGACAATGTTCGACACGGCCTGAACAAGAATCTTGGTTTTTCGGCGGAAGACCGAGCGGAAAACATCCGTCGAATCGGTGAAGTGGCCAAGTTATTCTGCGAGAATGGAATCCTCACACTGACGGCATTTATTTCTCCGTACCGTGCCGATCGAGACAATAATCGTACACTTGTCGGGGAAGGCCAATTCATCGAAATCTATGTGAACGCGTCGTTGGAAACGTGCGAGGCACGCGACCCCAAAGGTCTTTACAAGAAGGCACGTGCCGGCGAAATCAAGGGATTCACGGGAATCGACGATCCGTACGAAGCGCCCGAGAATGCCGAACTGATACTTGATGCCGACAACAAAAGCATTGACGAATTGGCCGACGAGGTGATCAGCTATCTTGAGTCGAATGGCCAATTGAGTCTGTGAGAAGCCGCCCGTTTGTAAGCAACATCACATTCGATTGACGAGCGATCGTGTTTTTCGTACGCGACCGCTCGTTTTTTTATTTTATCGGCATCCGTTTAGTTGACACGAGCAATCGGAACCACGACATTACGCCCTTCTTGTTTTGCTGGGAGGCTGGGTAGCTGGGTCATTTGATTGTATGAAGGAGCATGCCAGATGTTGGATCAGCTGATTCGAAGGGCTGCCTTCGCTATGACAACAAGATTTCAACCGAGTGGGCGCGAAAGGGATTTACGTGTCTTGGAGTATGAGTTTCCTGCTGATGGCAGGATTGGCTGTTGGTGAAACGAAGAGTCCGGAAGCGTTTGATTATTTCGATAACTACTCTGACGGATATTATCTCGCGAAGAAACTTGAAAAGCCGTTGCTGGTGATTTTGAATCCCGGCAAGGATTCCGACAACGTGGCGATTCGGCTGTCGGACGTCCGCAAAACTCGCGAGCGCAGGGCCATTCTTCCTAGTTATGTCGTGGTCGTCGTCGATACCGACACAAAATACGGCAAAACCGTGCACGGCTTGTTTGGCTCGAAGAACGTCCCGCGCGTGGTCGTGATCGACCGCAAGCAAAAGTTTCAGATCTTTCAATCCGACAAGCATCTGCAGGGTGAGGATTGGAATAAAATCCTCAAGACCTTCAAGTCGGGAGATTTGGAAGTCCGTCTCGATTTGGACGCTCCGTGCCATGCCTGACTATGAGTATCGCGTTCACCGGTTCGGTGAATTTGAATGGAATTGCGTGTGACGAAATCGAGAACGGGCGAGCGCCCGATGGCACTCACTTTGTCGCCTTTCGCTCCGCGAAAGTAGCGCCGGACACGCCACTTTCGCGGAGCGAAAGGCGACTATGACCAACCGGCTATGCGAAAGTGAGTACCATTGGGCGAGCGATCGCTCGCCTCAATCATGCGGCCATCACGCTGGTTCTCCGCGACCGGCATGGCCGTTTGATCCGCGACGTTTGATGCGTGCTATTTGCTCCTCGAGTTCTCGTTGCTGACGTTGCAATTTCTTGGTGGCGACCTGTGAGTGGACGCGGGTTGACGTCATGTCGCCCATCGCCAGCACGAAAATCCAGAATGTCACAAGCAAGATGATAATCACGCAAATCGACCAACCGAACGGCCCGATCCGTAACATCAACGGTGAGTCCGTCAATGGAATCATCAGTCCCAGAAAGACGATCCCGCCCGACGCCTGCATGCGCCGCCGGTATTGGCGGGCGTAATGCTGGCGGTCGAAATCGTCGAGAGTGTCGTCACCACGCGCCTCGCGCCACGAATGGACATGCGACCGGATCAGCCATCCGCCAAACATTACCAAACAAAACCCCGCAGCCGCCGAGTATTGCCAATCGTCGATTCCACCCACGGTCACGCTTTCTTCAAACAAACAGGTTTTCAATCACTTCGCCGTGTGGAATCAAGCTGACGGGCTGGCCCGTACGAGTGTGATACTCCATCAGATGATCGATGCCGAGCGCGGCAAAGATCGACGCTCCGATATCGTCGGGTTTGATGTTGGTATCGTCGTCCGGTGCCGTCCCGCCGTCATCGGTTCCGCCAATGATCTGCGCCGGTTTCACACCGCCGCCCGCCATCAGCGACCAATTGACCCGTGGATAGTGATCGCGGCCGACGTTTTGATTGATCTTCGGCGTGCGCCCGAATTCTCCCATGGCAACAATCAGCGTGCGATCGAGCAGTCCCTTTTCCTTCAACGCCGTCAAAGTCGCCGTCAGCCCGGCGTCCAGAGGAGGAATCAGCCGCCGATGTCCTTTGAAGTTGTCGAGATGCGTGTCCCAACCTTGATTTGTCACGGTGATGAATTTCACTCCGTATTCGATCAGCCGAGTCGCCAATAACAGGCTCTGGCCCAATTCATTGGCCTCGAACAACTTGCTGATGCTTTCGGGTTCACGGCTGACGTCGAACGCCTCACGCGTCCGAGTCGACGTGATCATGTTGTAGGCCTGTTTGCTAAACGTATCGAGTGCCTCGACCAGTTGGCTGTTTGTATCCGCGTTGCGAAAAGTGACGTCGAGGTCTTTCAGCAGTTGCTCTCGCCGGTTGACTTTTTCGATCGTCACGCCCTCGGCCAATGTGATTCCCCGAACCGCGAATGCCTGGCCGGGCTTGGGGACTGCGTTTGTCTT
>CAUZVF010000355.1:0-6150 GCA_963582955.1 Planctomycetota bacterium | reverse complement strand
TCTGAAACAGGCGTTGCTCTATAGCCGTTGTCGTCGTATCGCATTGGCGATTGGCCGCAAGTTGGTGTTGCGCGGTGGGATGCAGGATCAAGCAGACGTGTTCTTTTTGACTTATGCGGAACTCGATGACTTGCTATCAGGGAGCAGCATGTTTCCCGATGGCGTCAGGAGTCTTGTTGGCCAGCGCAAGTCGGCTCACGCGGAATTGAGCGAGATCGAACTGCCCGAAACTTTGGAACTTCCCGAAGGAACGTATCTGACAAATGAAACTGAATGTCGCCGATCGGAATCTGATGCGTCGCCTTGTGAAGATTCTGACACGGAAACGAGATTGAACGGTGTCGGCGCGTGCGGCGGCTGCGTGACGGGACAGGCGGCAATTTTGAAAGATGTGTCTGAATTCGCACTCTTGAGTGAAGGTGACATTCTCGTCACCCGCCAGACCGATCCCGGATGGGGACCGCTGTTCTTCTTGATCAAGGGGCTTGTTATCGAACGTGGTGGCATGCTTTCGCACGGAGCGATTCTTGCACGGGAATACGGCATTCCGACGGTCGTCGCCGTGGAAGATGCAACACGGCGGATCTCTCACCGCCAAACACTAACAGTCAACGGAGATCGCGGCGTTGTCGAACTCACGGATTGACGAAATATGGGCCTATTGTATCGAGCGGCTGCCCGTGAGAATCATATTGCCGCTCGCCATCTTTCTGGCAACGGCCAGCTTGCCAGCGACGCAGGAACTCTTGGTCTCGAAAGTTTTGATCGATGTCATGATGGCCTTCTCGCTGGTTGTCCAATTTCGTTTGTGGGACGACTTGAATGATGTGGAACGCGACCGGGCCGATCACCCAGATCGAGTGCTGTGCCGGGCGGCACGGCTGTCGCACTTCTACATCTCGCTGGTTGTACTGTTCGCGGCCAACTTACTCATCGTCAGCTTTGCAGAATCGATCGAATCGTTGTGGGTGTTGGTGGCGTTAAATGTTGCTTTCCTGGTCTGGTACCGCTGGCTCCGCCGATTATTTGACAATGCGATTCTTGATTATCACGTTGTTCTCTTGAAGTACCCGATTTTCATCGTTTCGATAAATGCCGCGACGACAACAGAAGAATTGATTCCGATTGGATTACCAAGCGCCATCGTCTATCTGTGCATGTGCGTTTTCGAGGTACTCGACGACCGCCGGCTCGACATCGTCACTGGCACGCGAACGATCCTCGCGATCGAAATGGCCGCGATGTTACTTGTTTCAATCCTCATGGCCGGTGATTTACAAGAACGAAATCGAGATGCTGCCTGGATTCATGGAATACTGAGCGCACTGGGGGGCTTTGCAATGCTGGTCACGTACGGTCATTATCGGCGTCGGTTGCAGACGGTCGGACGCTGGCGATACGCGATTCTTGGTATCGCATTTTTATGGTTGCTGAGTTACTCAGCCGGCAACTTCTGAAAGACTAGGGCAACTCGGATGATCAGCGCAGAAACCGGCCACCGTTGATATCGATCGTGGCACCGTTGACGAACTTTGCCGCATCACTGGCGAGGAACAGTGCCACGGCCGCGACTTCTTCGGCCGTGCCGTTTCGGCCGAGCGGCGTTTCGTGCCGGTATTCTTCCATCCGTTCTGGCGATGTGAAGATTTCGTGGTGCCGAGTTTCGATGACTCCGGGCATGATGGAATTGGTCCGCACTTCCGGCGCGAGTTCGCGTGCCAGCGTGCGAGTCATCACTTGCAGGCCGCCTTTCGCAATCGCGTACGCACCGGCGCCGTTGGCTCCGCCCGTTTGAACCGACAACGACAGATTATTGATGATAGCTCCGTTGCCGCTGGCTTTGAGGTGCGGAATGGCTTGTTGAACAACAACGAACGCGCTCGTTAGGTTGGTGTCGAGGATCTTCTGCCAGAGTTCCAACGGGCAATCTTCGATCCGGGTACGGTCGATGGGACCGCCAGCGTTGTTAACGAGGATATCCAGGCGCCCCGCCCGTTCGACAAACCGATCAATAACCATTCGGGCTTGATCGAAGTCGGTCAGGTCGGCTTGCAGGACCATTCCATCGCCGGCGCCTTCACGGATCTGACGCAGAGCAGCCTCGGCACCATCACACGATTCGTTGCAATGGACGCCGACAAATGCGCCTGCGGATGCGAAAGCCTGGGCAATGCTGCGTCCGATTCCAACACCGGCGCCAGTCACGAGCGCGGCACGTCCGGAAAGTTCGAAGTTTGGTTGCATTGATTTGATCGAGAAATGCGTTCAGTCAGAAGCAAAGTGAGAAACTCCATTGACGATGTAGGCATTCTTGCCACCAGCGTCACTGAATTCAAACGCTACGAAGAATGCTCGGTTCCGATTTATTGTGTTCACTCAATTTTATTATTTTGTTCACGTAACGTTGAATGATGCGTGGGGAGGGGTTGCACTCATTGACAGAAAGGCAACGGCAAACATGATGCCTGAACAATTTCGAACTTTGGTACGATCGTCTATGCGAGCGCCTGGACACACCTGGGACAACTTGTTCAAATTCCTCGCGCAAGTTCTTGCTTACTGGCAGGCTCGGATCCGGCGAAGCACTCGACAGTCTCGAAGAGCGGCAGCATCACGTCCACGGGCACGGATTGAGAGAGAGGCGAGGGATTCGCCTCTGTTGCCTGCAAGAAATGGAATTTGATGGCTGGAGACGCAATGGAAACTTCATTAGAGTTTGCGAGATCGGTTGCATGTGCTAGACTTACATACGCACGAACACGAAGCGGGCCCGCCGGTTTTCATAGATCCGACGGGCCTTTTTCGTGACGCAAGGTTGCGACTCTCGGTTCATGCTCCCCAGAGCCCTACCGATAGTCGCTTCCGCCCTCTCTGCAATACCGCGATTGGTTGGCCCGCTCGTTTGGTTGTTGTGGAGGGGGTTTTGTTTTTCTACTGCATGCCGCGTGAGTTAATGACAATCCGCTTGTCCCGCCGAATGTATCGAAACACGGTTCGCTTCCTCGCCGATTGTCCGCAAGGCCGGATTTTCGTATGCGTTCCCCCCTCTATCTATCTAGTTGTGATTTGCGCTCAAAACCGGGCGTCAAATCCCGGGATTTTTCAAAAAAAGTGCAAAATAGTTCTTTGACGCCAATTCAATCGATGTGAACAGACCCGTGGGTTCTGCCGTAAAACTGCTATGAAAGCCCATAATGAGCGTGTTTGGCGGTTGCTGGAACTTTAACGATCGGCCACGAGTTGGCTGGTTACGGTCTGATTAGAGGATGTCGGAATCGCGACGTTACGGGGTCGAGTTTCAGTCTGAACTTCCGCGGCGATTGCTTGACCCAACCCATGCGGCGGGTAGACTTTGGCAGCACTCGATTGCAGTCCAAAGCGACACATTCTTCAATCGTTTCAGACTTGCCGAATTGACGTGGAAAAGCCATTGTTACCGACCGGTTCGGCAACTATGATTCTTCACGGAATCGTTACCGCCGAGTGAATTCCAGGAGACGTCTGTGGCATCAGGATTCTCGGACGACTTTAAGGAAATCGTTCGCTCGCGAACTGACCTTGTCACCCTGATCGGCGAGTCGGTGACGCTGACTGCCATGTCCGGCGGACGAGAATTCGTCTGCCTGTGCCCCTTCCACGACGACCACAAGCCGTCGATGCGCGTGTATCCCGACCGTCAGAGTTACCGGTGTTGGGTCTGCGATAAAGGCGGTGATTGTTATTCATGGATCATGGAAATCGACAACGTCGGATTCCGCGAAGCACTCGAAATTCTCGCCAACAAAGCCAATCTTGAAATCCCCACACAGCATCGGTCGCGGACGGGCGGCAGCGAGAAGACTGATCTGTACGAAGTCTTGGCTTGGGCCGAATCGGAATTCCATCAGTGCCTGTTGCATTCCGAGCAAGGTGCCGACGCTCGTGACTATCTGAGCGGACGTGGTTACGACCGCGACACGATCGAAAAGTTTCGGCTGGGGTTTCATCCCGGCGACTGGGAATGGCTACAGAACCGTGGACGCGACCGATTTTCGACACAACAGCTTTTGGCAGTCCGTTTGATCGGCCAGAATGAGAAGCGTCCCGGATATTACGATAATTTCGTTGATCGCGTTTTGTTTCCAATTCACGACACGCGAGGCCGCACCGTTGCGTTTGGCGGACGGATTTTGCCGGGCAACCAGAATCCCAATCTGCCAAAATATAAGAATAGTCCCGAGAGTCCAGTCTTTACCAAGAGTAACCAGCTTTATGGATTGCCGGTCGCGCGTGACGCCATCAAAAAATCGAAGACAATTGTCGTGATGGAAGGATACACGGATTGTATAACCGCCCATCAATACGGCATTTGCAACGTTGTCGCCACATTGGGGACCGCTCTGACCGAGACGCATGTGGCCAATCTGAAGCGGTTTGCTCACAAGGTCGTGCTGGTGTTCGATGGCGACGACGCAGGGAAAAAAGCGGCTGAACGCTCGTTGGTCAAATTCATCGCTCAAGACGTTGATTTGCGGGTCATGATTCCGCCGGACGGCATGGATCCTGCTGAGTTTCTAGCCAAAGACGGTGCTGACGGCTTTCGTGCGAGGATTGACGATGCCGTCGAAGCCTGGGAATTCAAATTTCAAAAGGAGATCGAACGAAACGGTGCTGCAAGAAGCGCCGATGACCAAGATCGGATTATAGACGCAATGCTCGAATTGCTGAACCAAGCTCCCGAATTCGCCAGTCGTTCGCGAATTGACTTGTTGCTTAGCAAACTAGCTCACCGATTTATGATTCCGGAACAAGTTGTTCGCAAACGGTTCAATGAAATTCGTCAAAAAAAAACAAAGGCTCGAATTCGAATCGATTCCGGTTCGGATAAAAAACGGACAAACAAGCTCGACAAGGATGACCGTCTGGAATGCGATCTGATCGGTATCATCTTTACTAATCCGGCGACACTTGCTCGAATTAGGCGTGAAATCGGCGTTGACGATTTTCAAAACTCATTCATTCGTTCTCTATTCGAAACGTGCTGGGACCTCAGCGAGCAAGGCCACGAGCCAACATTTGAAAACGTAACCACGGCACTTGAAGACATCAGCTTGAAGCAGTGGGCTGTTCGGATCGACGAGGAGGCTGGCAAACAAAAGCTGGCGGAAAAACTCGGCGATCGAAGCACAACAGCGGCTGCCGATGGAGACATACCAGAACTATTACGGCAGACACTTGATGATATGAAGTGGCGCCGTGACCAACGGAAGCACCAACAATTAAAAGGAGAGATCGCGCGAACGGATTCGCCCGCCGGATTAAATCCGGCACTCAAGTCGCAGTTACAACAATTGTCTGATTATCACCAGAAGCGAGCGACTCGACAAAAACAGGAATCGTCCATCGACAGCTAATTGCGGTTCGCATGCGAGCTGCAAACGGCCGTTCGATGGATGTTACATACCACAGCCGCTGGGCTGAATCCGGGAGGAAAACTATGCATCGTCTGGATCAGAACCTTAATGAAATGATCGCCAAAGGTCTTCGGCAGGGATTTCTCACTTACGGGCAAGTTAATGGCTACCTTCCGGACGAGGCGGTCAACCCTGAAAAACTTGATAATCTCTTGATGTCGCTGGAAGAACTCGGTCTGGACATTCTCCACGACGACGCTCTGCCGAAGGAAGAAACCGAGCCTGATAATAAGAAGCGCCGCCGCAAGACTCGCGGTCGAGGCAAGGCCCAGCAGGCCGAAGAGGCGTCTCGTCGAATCGACGATCCCGTCCGCATGTATCTGACTCAAATGGGTGAAATCCCGCTGCTGACGCGGCCCGAGGAAATTGCGCTGGCCAAAAAAATCGAGGTCACGCGCAAACGGTTCCGTCGTCAATTGCTGGAAAGCGACTACGCAATGAAGACGGCAATCGAAATCCTTAACAAAGTGCATAACAGCGAACTGCCTTTCGACCGCACCATCAAGGTATCGGTCACCGAAGGCTTGGAGAAAACGCAAATTCTTGGCCGCATGCCTTACAACCTGAAGACGTTGGAAAGTCTCCGTGGGGAACACATCCACGACAGTCGGAAGTTGCTCGTGTCAGACACGTCGGTTCGCGAGAAAAAGCGGCTGCAGCAACAGGTCGATATCCGCCGCCGCAAGATGACCACGTT
>CAUZVF010000354.1:0-6158 GCA_963582955.1 Planctomycetota bacterium | reverse complement strand
ACGAAACGGTTTCCGTGCGATCACCGATGGGTCGACCTTGACTTCGACGAGCCGCCGGACGGATTCCAGCGTGTCGCGAAACAGAAACCGAGTCCGTTCGATCGTTCCAAACAGATTGCTGACCATCGGAAAGCGACAGCCCTTAACGTGCGCGAAATACACGGCGGGCCCACCGGCGGCGTACACTCGCCGTTGAATTTCGGCGGCTTCCAGATGCGGATCGATTTCCTGCTCGATGCGAATCAGTTGGCCCGTTCGCTCAAGATCATCGACGCATTGCTTGAGAGTTCGGTATCCCATTTTCCGATGAGCCAGCGAGAATTTATGGCAAGTTCGAGAGTTTCCAGCCGTTCAATCACAAATCCATGACGTATTCTAGTGCGGTGGGCTTCGATTGAGCCATGATGGCACGGGTTCGTATTCTCAATAGCCGATACGGTTCCTAGAATTCCGTTCCCGCCCCGGCACATCAACTCTCTAATACACTGAAATTGCACCGAGATGTTCTGGATCTACGCCCTTCTTCTGCTGGTCGTCATCGTTGGCCAAACCGAGCTAATCGTCACACTCGTGAATCGAATCCATGGGTTGCCGCTTCCGCATTGGTTGTTAAGGAAAATCCGGCATGTGCATGATGTGCTGATTCCAACGCTACCGATCGTCGTGCTTTGGTTCGTCGGCATCGGCGGACCCGGCTTGTTGAGCGGTGGAAGTTGGACTGATCTGCCAATGGGTTGGGCCGCGTACTTCGTGTTCTGCGGATTCGGAGCGATCGGTCTTCTGATGACGGTCGTCACGCGCGGATTGCGGACGATTCCGGCATCCCAGCTCAAGGACAAATCCTGGACCGTTGATATCGCCAAACGGTTGGGCAAGCCACCACTTGCCGAGGGACCGTATCAATTCATGACGCGCGTGCCTGGAAACGAAATCTTCCAGGTACAGGTTGCCGAGAAGACTTTTCAATTGCCGCGGTTACCGGTCGAGTGGGAAGACCTTTCGATTCTGCATTTGACCGATCTCCATTTGACCGGCACGTTGGATCGGCCATTCTTCGAAGTGGTCACGGAACTCGCGGCGGAAATGAAAGCCGACATGATCGTCTTCACGGGTGATCTGATCGATAAGCAAGAATTGACCGAATGGTTGCCATCGACTTTGGGCCGACTAAAGGCTCCGTTGGGCTGTTACTACATCCTTGGAAACCACGACTGGAATCTCGATCCGAGACCAATTCGCGACATGATGAATAATCTCGGTTGGCAAGACGTCTCGGGACGTTGCGAAGAAGTCGACATCAATGGCCGCACGCTGACGATCGCCGGTACGGAAAAACCGTGGATGGGCCAGCATCCCGATTTTTCCCGTGCGTCTTCAGATACGTTTCGGTTATTGCTCAGCCATACGCCGGACAACATCAATTGGGCGCGCGGCCAGAACGTCGACTTAATGCTTTCGGGGCACAATCATGGCGGACAAGTTCAGTTGCCGTTGATTGGTCCGGTTTACTCGCCCAGCGTGTATGGCACGCGATACGCATCGGGCGTGTTTTGGGAAGAACCCACGCTGCTGTACGTCTCACGAGGCATCGCGGGCCAGCATCCGTTGCGAATCGGTTGCCAACCGGAATTGACGAAGCTGGTACTCAAAGCGCACACTCTGAATACGCAAAAGCCCACCGAGCCCATTTTGGAAGCTGTCTCGGTTTGACGGTAGTTCCAAGGCTAGGCAAGCGGGCTGCGTCATCTAATGCTCCGTCAAGCTTAAGAATTAGGGTGTAGCCGGAGTGGCAACACTTCGGGACGCCGCGAAAACCGGAATTCTTGCGAGTCCGGCTATATTCTTGGCATCCCAAGATTGAAGTTTGACGCAGCACTAGTCAGGTTTCGTTGCCGAGACGGGTCAAGAAAACAGACTACTCGAAAGGAATCATGCAATGGCTTGGTTGCCCAAGAAGCGTGTCGTCGTTCCCATCGATTTTTCCGGAGTCTCCGTTGATGCCATTTCCACGGCGCTGGAACTGGTCGACGAACCCTCGGCCGTGCATGTGATTCACGTTGTGATGCCGATCGGCAACATCGCGATCGGAGTCGACTGGGGCACCATCGACGACGCTTCACGCGAACAATCGGTCCGAGATCACTTTGACGAATTCCTGCACGAGCACGGCTATTCAAACGTGACAACCGTGATCCGCAACGGTGATCCTGGAACTAAAATCTCTGACTATGCCAACGAATGCGATGCGGATCTGATCGTCATCCCGTCGCACGGATACCACGGCGTCAAGCGCATGTTGTTGGGTTCCGTCACCGAGCGAGTCCTTCGAGTCGCCGGCGTCGAGATCCTCGTTTTGCGACGCAGTGATGCGGAATGACGAATCAGTCGGCGATTTTGCCGTATTTTCCACCGAAGAACAGCAACGGTCGTCCGTCGCTGGCTTCTCCGTCGACGACTTCGCCAATGAAGATATCGTGATCTCCGCCAGGCTGGATTTCGTGCAGCCGGCAGTCGACCCAACCCAAAGTGTTGGCGAGAATCGGCGCGCCTGTCTCGGCCGTCTTCGTCTCGAAGTCCGAAAAGTCTTTCGGGCCGGATGATGCAAAACGGTTTGATATCTCTTCCTGATCTTCGCCGAGAATGTTGACGGCGAAGCACTTGCTTTCTTTCAAGATCGTGTGCGTCTGGCTGTCTTTGATCACGCACACCAGAACCAGTGGCGGGTCGAGCGACAACGATGTCACGGCGTTGGCCGTCATGCCCCATGTGCTGTCGCCGGTTGTTGTACTGACAATTGTTACACCAGTTGCAAATCGACCCAAAATTTCACGTTGTTTTTTTCCGTCGAACGCCATCAAAATCCTCACGAATTCTATCGGGTTGAAGCGGTTCAGTTTTCGGTAGGACGGGTCCGGATCAGCCGCCGGGCGCTAGCCCAATGCCACTCACTTTAGATGCAACATTCGGGAAACCGTTGATGGGGAACAGGAATCTAGCTAGATACTGTCCTAACAGTCTCTTTTAGGACAGTACCGGTACCTCACGGTTCCCGCTAGCCTGGTATTTTGAGCTTCAATGCTCTTGGCTAGCGGGAACCGTGAGGTTCCTGGCCAAAACGGATAACTGTCCGACTCGTCGTTTAACTTGACGAAGCGATACCGTCGGTAAAGACTCGCTTAGTCGGTCTCACCTTTTAGCAGATGGCGGCGTAGTAAGTCCAATAGAGCTTTCGTGGCACGGCTCTTGGTAATGGCAGGGTCGCCGATCAGTGTGTGCGGTTTGATCTGAACAGCCTTGGATGTTGCCAGCGCCAAGTATCCGGTCGGAGCCGCGGATTCCGTGTCATCGGGATCGAATCGAGGGCACTCGGTAACGGCCAATCCAAAGTCGGCGCCGAACCGCCGCCGGCATTCTTCGGCCATTTGGCGGGCGACGTCTTTGCTGGCGGCTTCGCCGCGGCTGACGATTTCGGAATCAATTCCGACAACGCGCGGTTTTGATTTTGACGACGGAGCAATCAGGCCGCCCACGTAGCAGTCTTCGAAGTTGTCGACTTCCGTTAGCCGGTGCGCCAGCATTCCACCAGTGCCGCATTCCGCCGTTGCCAGCGTCAGGCCTCGGTCAGCGAGCATGCCGACGACGACGTGTTCAAGTTCTTGGTCCTCTTCGCCAAACACAAGGTTGCCCATGCGCTCATGGATGATCTGCTTCGTTGCGTCAATCTGTTTCGCACATTCTTCCACCGTTTGTCCGTGTGCCGTGATTCGGAGTGTAATCGTCGCTTCATGCACGGTGATGCCAACTTCCGGTTCGCGGCCGCGTGCTGTCAGATCGCCCAGCATTTCTTCCGCATTCGATTCACCAATGCCGAAACAATTAACGCGTGCCCGCCGAATGACTCGATTCGAACTGGGCAGCCGCGGCAAGACTTCTTCCTGATACATGCGTTTCATTTCGCTGGGTACGCCCGGCATGGTGGCGATCAGACAGGGCCGGTCGCGATTTGCACGCTCGTACTCGATCCAGATTCCCGGTGCCGAGCCGCGCGGGTTGCGGATCGGTTCGCTGCCTTCGGGAAACATCGCCTGTATCGAATTTCGTTCGGGCATCGCGCGATTCCGCCGCGCGAACAGTGATTTGATGAATTCCAGCGAAGGCTCGTGCAGCACGAGTTCCGTTTGCATCAGCCCGGCCAACGCCTGACGTGTCAGGTCGTCGAGCGTCGGTCCCAACCCACCCGTAATCAGAATGATGTCCGACCGAGCAACCGCCGCCCGAAACAGATTGATCATCTGACCCAAGTCGTCGGCAACGGTCGCGTGGAAATGCACGGGGATACCAATCTCGCCCAAAGCAAGACTGAGCCACTGGCTATTCGTGTCGAGCTTCGCACCCGTCGTCAACTCGGTACCAATCGCGATGATCTCGGCATTCATCTCAAAAAGGGGCTCCGTTGGAATTCTCGTCAACCGCAACGGAAGTTGTACATGGCCGCGCTACAACCCTGCAAGCGGTCGATTGACATCCAATGAGATTTGAATTGCTGAAGTGCTCGTGGTATGACAAGTTGTTTCCTGTCAGCCGATTGCATCTGCCTCTCTACGAACTATGGAACAAACGTGATGAAAGACTTGCGCTCAACTTGTTGGATTTCTATCGTATTCGTGCTAACGGGTTCGACGGCGTACGCGGATGATCGCCCATCACTTTTCTTTGAAGTCAGCGACGCAAACCAAGAACCTCTGGCTTGCCGAATCCATGTTTACGATGCGGCTGGCACTCCTCAACGTGCTTTTGGTTTGCCGTTTTGGAGAGACCATTTCGTTTGTGCGGGGGAAGCCGAATTGCGGCTTCCCGCCGGCCAATATCGTTACGAGATCGAACGCGGACACGAATACGAACGAATCGCGGGCACGATCGTGCTTGAAGATTCGCGTGAACAAACGGTTCGCATGTCGTTGCAACGCATCGCTAATTTGAAAAAACGAGGCTGGTATTCGGGCGACTTGCATGTGCATCGCGACGTCAAAGATGTTCCGCTGTTGATGGAAGCCGAGGACCTGAGCATCGCGCCAGTGATCACATGGTGGAATAAGAGAAATCCGTGGACTGATCGATCGATTCCCGCAACACGACTGAAACGCCTGGTTGGAAATCGATTCTTTGACGTCATGGCTGGTGAAGACGAGCGTGAGGGCGGTGCGTTGCTTTATTTTGGCCTCGAACAGCCGATCGACATCACGCACTCAACCCGCGAGTATCCGTCGCCAATGAAATACATCGCTGCCGCGCGGCGGCAGAACCCTGATGTCTGGATCGACATCGAAAAACCTTTTTGGTGGGACGTTCCGATTTGGACGGCCAACGGAAAAGTCGATTCGATCGGCATCGCCAATAACCACATGTGCCGCAGCCAGATGTACGAGACCGAAGCCTGGGGACGTCCGCGCGATGCAAAACGGCTGCCAGCCCCGCGCGGCAACGGTAATTGGACTCAGGAAATTTATTACCATCTCTTGAACTGCGGGCTGCGTATTCCGCCGTCGGCCGGCAGCGCTTCGGGAGTTCTTCCGAATCCGGTCGGATACAACCGCGTGTATGTGCATGTTGACGGCGAGTTGGAATACGCGAAGTGGTGGGAAGGCCTGAAAGCGGGACGGTCATTTGTGACGAACGGACCTCTGTTGATCTGCAAAGCTAACGGCCAATTGCCGGGCTACGTCTTTCGTTCGAAAGATGGTGCGTCCGCCAAATTCAAACTCGACTTGGAACTAACCACACTCGATCGGGTCTCGAAGATCGAGGTGATCGCAAATGGACACGTTGTGTCCCAGGTCGAATTGGATGACGCGAGGACTCAAAACACAACGGCAACGGTCACGTTCCGCGCGAGTGGCTGGTTTTTGGTTCGAGCAATCACCGACAATCCGCGGACATTCCGTTTTGCGTCGACGGCACCGTATTACGTGGAAATCGGCGACAATCCAAGTCGTATTAGTCGAAAGTCAGTGCAGTTTTTTCTCGACTGGCTTAACGAAAGGTCGCAGCGCGTCGGTCGAAAGTTGAAAGACGCGAGACTCTTGAAAGAAGTGCTCGAACATCACGACAAAGCGCGTCAGACTTGGTTGGGAATTCTCAAACAAGCGAATGCCGAATAG
>CAUZVF010000353.1:0-6175 GCA_963582955.1 Planctomycetota bacterium | reverse complement strand
CAGCTTTTGATTCGTGGCACGCAGATCGACCATCAAGTTGCCATACGTTTTTCCCAGGCGCACCATGGCTCCGGTGGTCAACATGTTGAGGACCATCTTGGTCGCCGTTCCGGCTTTCATTCTTGACGAGCCGCTGATCACTTCGGGACCGACAACCGGCTCGATCATAAGTTCGGCCGTCGCGGCAAGTTGCGAGTCGCGATTGCAACTCAGTCCGATCGTCGCTGCTCCCAGTTTTTGCGAGTGCTGCAACCCGCCGATCACGTACGGCGTGCGGCCGCTCGTTGCGATGCCGACGACCACGTCACTTGCCGACAGTTGTATCGCGTCGAGATCCGGGACCGCCGATTCCGGGTGATCTTCGGCTCCCTCGGCCGACCGCACGAGCGCCGAAGGTCCGCCGGCAATGATGCCAATGACTTGTTCGGGACGTGTATTGAACGTCGGTGAACATTCCGCCGCGTCCAAAACACCCAGCCGGCCCGATGTGCCCGCGCCAAGGTAAATCAGACGTCCGCCGCGCCGAATCCGCTCGGCGATCACGCCGATCGCACACGCGATGGCGTCGGCCTGTGTTCCGACGGCGGCGGCCACGGTCGCATCTTCAGCGTTCATCAGTCGCACAATTTCGATCGCGGATAACGAATCGATCGCCGCCGATGCGGGGTTGGCCGACTCGGTGGTGAGGTCTTTCAACTCACTTGCCGTTTGCTTAGATTGGTCGGACATGTCGCCATTCTATCAGCTTGCAACTCACCGCCCTAGCGAGCGTTTTCGTCCGTGAGACTGTCCATCGGCACCATTGATCTGACGATTATCGTGGCCTATCTGTTGGCGGTCGTCGCATTCGGCCTGTGGGTCGGCCGCCGCACTCGCGACGCGACGGATTATCTGCTCGGAGGCCGCAGTTTGCCGTGGTGGGCCGTGTTCGGTTCGATCGTGGCGACGGAAACTAGCACGGTTACCTTTCTCAGCGTTCCGGGATTGGCGTTTGCCGCGAACGGCGGTGACCTGCGGTTTCTTCAATTGGCATTCGGTTATGTACTCGGCCGTGCGGTGGTCGTGCTTGTGATCCTGCCACTCTATTTCCGAGGACAGTTATTTACGTCCTACCAGGTCCTGGACCAGCGGTTCGGCGGAGCGACGAAGAGTACCGCTTCCGTGTTGTTTCTGGTGACGCGCAATTTGGCTGATGGGATGCGGTTGTTCTTGACGGCGATCGTGTTGGAGAAAGTTGTCGGGTTGCCGCTTCCGACTTGCATCATCTTTATCGGTGTGGCGACGATCGTCTACACCGTCTTCGGAGGGATGCGTTCCGTCGTGTTTAACGATTGCGTGCAGTTGATTGTATACATGGCCGGTGCGGTGCTCGCGCTGGGTGTGGTCGTGTCACGCCTGCCGGACGGTTGGTCCCAAGTCTCGGCGTTTGCTGCCGAGACTGACAAATTCCGTGTGTTTGATTTCTCATTCGACTTCACGCAGCCCTACACGTTTTGGGCCGGCATCATCGGTGGCATGTTTTTGACAATGGGCACGCATGGAACCGACCAAATGATCGTCCAGCGATATCTGAGTGCCCGCAGCCAGCGCGACGCATCGGTTGCGTTGCTGTTGAGCGGCGTGGCCGTCGCCATTCAATTCTTATTGTTCTTGCTGCTCGGAGTTGCGTTGGCCGCGTTCTACCACTTTGTCGTTCCGGACGCGACGTTCGAAAACACCGACGAGGTCTTCGCAACATTCATCGTGCGAGAATTGCCGGTCGGCATCGTGGGCATCACGTTGGCCGCGGCATTCGCGGCGGCCATGTCGACATTATCCAGTTCGTTAAACTCGTCGGCCGCGTCGGCTGTCAACGATCTCTATTTACCAACACGGAAAGAGGAACTCAGTCCGCAACGGCTGGTCCGGCTGAGCCGCATTTTGACCGTCGTGTTCGGCATCGTGCAGATCGGTGTTGGAATCGCCGCGCGCGGGTTCGCGTCGAATGTCGTCGGTGACGTGTTGGCGATCGCCGGGTTTACCACGGGAATCATCTTGGGTGTTTTTTTCCTCGGAATCTTCACGCAGCACGTGTCACAACGAGCGGCATTGATCGGTCTGGTCGGCGGAATTGCATATATGACGGCCATCAAATTCGCAACGTCAATTGCATGGCCGTGGTTTACAATCATCGGATCCGCCGCAACATTCGGTTTGGGTTATGCAGCGAGTATGGCAACCGCGAAGAAATAAGTTGATCAATTTCCCCTGCCAGCTTGTCTGGCAGGAAAACAGTTTGAATGGCTAATTATGCCGAACCGTTCACTCATCGACCCCCGTCGGCTTGTCCGACGGGTGAAGCAGTTTTGCCTGCTAAACTCATTCACTTGCCAGACAAGCTGGCAAGGGCCTTGTGGAATCTCGATGTGAATGATGCTAGCTCTTCAAACTGTTCACCTGCCGCACAAGGCGGCAGGGGTCTGTTGAATTGATCAACATATTTTGCACGGATCCATAGTCCTTAAGAAATAACTTTGCAGAGGACGTCAGCATCAATGACCAATCACCACCTTTCACTTACCATCGTATTGCTAATTCTCCCGCCTTTGGTTGCCGTGGCGGACGCTCCGCCAAAACTCACGCATGCGCGACCGGAAACGGTTGGCATGAGTTACCGTCGACTGGCGGTGATCGATCAGATCATTGATGAAGGTCTCAGCCGAGAACGCATGCCGGGCTGTGTTGTGATGATTGGCCGCCACGGCCGCATCGTCCATTTCAAAGCTTACGGCCACAAACAGCTTGAGCCCGAGAAGGCTGTGATGACAACCGATACCGTGTTCGACATGGCGTCGATCACCAAGCCGATTGCGACGGCCACGAGCATCATGTTGCTGATTGAACGAGGCAAGTTGGCACTCGACGACACGGTTGCCAAACACATTCCCGAGTTCGCACAAAACGGCAAGGACCAAATCACAATCCAACAATTGTTGACGCATCAGGGCGGGTTGATTCCCGACAACGCGTTAAAGGACTATCAAGACGGGCCAGCAACAGCGATGGAACGCGTCTTTGCATTGAAACCCTACATCGAACCCGGCACGCTTTTCGTTTACACCGATGTTGGATTCATCGTGTTGGCCGAATTGGTTCATCGCACGACCGGCCAAAACGTGCATGAGTTCTCACAAGCAAACATCTACCGTCCGCTGGGGATGACGGAAACCGGATATCTTCCGAATGAGGCGTTGGCTGCGCGGGCCGCCCCGACCGAGCAACGCGACGAACACTGGATGCGCGGTGAAGTACACGACCCGCGAGCCCACTTGCTCGGCGGAATTGCCGGCCATGCGGGACTGTTTTCGACGGCAACCGACTTGGCCGTCTACGCTCAGATGATGCTTGGTCGAGGACAATATCGCGCTCGGCGTATATTGAAACCGGCAACCGTCGAGCGCATGACGCAAGCCATTCCCGTTTCGAGCGGACTGCGAGCGTTGGGCTGGGACAAGTACACGGGCTATTCCTCGAATCGCGGCGATCTGATGACCAACCAGGCATTCGGACACGGGGGATTCACCGGGACCGTCCTGTGGATCGATCCCGGTTTGGATTTGTTCGTGATCTTCCTGAGCAATCGCGTTCATCCCGATGGCAAGGGATCGGTCAATCGGTTGGCCGGCCGAATCGGATCAATCGCGGCCGCGTCGATCCTGGATGAGATGAAACCGCGAAAGAAATCGCTAGTGCTTACCGGTATCGACGTCCTCGTCCACGCTGGTTTTCGACAATTGGCCGGTCGGCGTGTGGGGCTCATCACCAATCAAACAGGTATCGACCGTCACGCAGCCACGACGGCGCTACGGCTGGCGGATGCCCGCAACGTTGACCTCATTGCGCTGTTTAGTCCTGAACACGGTCTGGAAGGAAAACTGGACGTCGCCCGCATCAACGATATCCAGGACAAACTCACGGGTCTTAAGGTCTTCAGCTTGTACGGAAAGACGCGAAAGCCGACCGCCGAAAGCCTGCAAGGGATCGACACGCTGGTGTTCGACATTCAAGACATCGGCACGCGGTTTTACACGTATGTTTCCACGATGGGTTTGGCAATACAGGCAGCCGCCGAACATCATGTGCGGTTCGTTGTGCTCGATCGTCCCAATCCGATCGGTGGCATCGCCGTCGAAGGCCCGTTGCTCGATGACGGACGTCAGTCGTTCGTTGGTTTTCACACGCTGCCCGTCCGACACGGCATGACGGTTGGTGAGTTGGCGAGGCTGTTCAAAAAGGAAATGAAGCTAGATGTTGATTTGCAGGTCATCAAAGTCGAAGGTTGGAATCGTGGTGAGTATTTCGATGCAACTGGCTTGGTTTGGATCAATCCGTCGCCCAACATGCGCAGCCTGACCCAGGCATTCCTCTATCCGGGAATCGGGCTGTTGGAAACAACAAACATTTCCGTCGGTCGTGGCACGGACACACCGTTCGAAGTCATCGGAGCCCCTTGGATCGACGGCCCGCGATTGGCCGCCGAAATGAATGCCGCCAGATTACCCGGAGTTCGATTTGTCCCGATCCGGTTCACTCCCGCCTCGAGCAAATTCAAAGGCGAGCCGTGCAGCGGCGTGAACATCATCGTGACGAATCGATCGATCTTTCAGCCAGTTCGCACTGGATTGCGAATTGCCAGTCATTTACGGCGAGTTCATCGCGACAACTGGAAAGCCGACGCATTCAATCGCTTGCTCGCCAATAAAAGTACGTTCGACGCGGTGTTATCCGGTCGCTCGGTCGACGAAATCGAACGGGAGTATCAACGTGGCCTCATTCAATTCCTGGTGCGCCGTAAACAATTTTTGCTGTATGACTAGAGGTCGTTTCATAACCGGCGAGCGGCGGACGTGAGTCCGCTGATTCCCCTGAAATCCGGAAGCTAACGCATCCGGCTCGCCAGTTTTGAAACTACTTCTAATCCGCACACGGATGCGGGATCTCGTTCATGTCGACAATCGCCAATGCCTTTGCCACCGGTTTGGAAGTGTGCGTTGAAAAACCGCCCGCCAATCTGACGGGCGCGCGGCTTGGGCTGTTGGCGAATCAGGCATCGGTCGATCACAACTTTCGATACACATGGGACGTGCTGGCCGCGCGGTTTCCGGGCCAACTCGTTTCGATTTTTTCGCCCCAACACGGTTTGTGGGGTGATCAGCAAGCCAACATGAATGAATCGCCTCACGGATTTGACGATCAGTTGCGCGTGCCGATCTACAGTCTATACAGCGAGACTCGCCGCCCGACGCGCGAGATGCTCGACGGACTGGATGCATTCGTTGTCGACCTTCAAGATGTTGGCACGCGAGTTTACACGTTTGCCTGGACGGTTTCGTATTGCCTAGAAGCGTGTGCCGATACCCGGATACCGGTGTTCGTACTCGACCGTCCGAATCCACTGGGCGGCCAACTCGTTGATGGACCGTTGTTGGACACAAATTACACCAGCTTTGTCGGACGAGCGGCGATTCCGATGCGGCACGGACTGACGCTCGGCGAATTGGCATCATTGCTGAATCGTGAACTGGGCATCTCCGCCGATCTGCATGTCGTGCCGATGCGAGGTTGGTCGCGGAGCACGACTTTCGAGGAAACCGGACGAGCGTGGCTGGCGCCGTCACCGAACCTTCCGCGATTGGAGGGTGTTGAACTTTATCCGGGGCAAGTGCTACTGGAGGGCACCAATCTCTCGGAAGGCCGTGGCACGACAACTCCGTTCGAAGTTGTCGGCGCGCCGTTCATCGCCCCCGTTCGGCTCGTGAACCGAGTGGAAGAATTCGCGCTGCCGGGAGTCGCCTTTCGGCCGATCCGGTTCACGCCGACATTCGACAAGTGGAACGGAACGAGTTGCGGCGGTGTCTCGTTGCACGTCACGGATTCAAGTGTCTTTTCAGCCTATCGAACAACAGTAGCCGTTTTGGCTGCCGTCAAACATCTCTGGCCGAACGATTTCGCATGGATTGATCCACCGTACGAATACGAATCGCAACACATGCCGATCGACATCATCAGCGGCAGTGACCGGCTGCGAACAGCGTTCCAAGCTGGAGCCGCCACCGATGGCGATGCGCTCGACAATCTGTGTGGTCTCGACTCCAAGGGTTGGTGGAATAGAGTTGGACCGCAATTGATTTATTGA
>CAUZVF010000352.1:0-6177 GCA_963582955.1 Planctomycetota bacterium | reverse complement strand
TTATTCAGGGACTGGCTTTAACGAGGGTTCGAAGGTTGTGATCGCCGCGGCGGGACAGCCCAGACGTAAGTTGCCGGCCACGATTCCGCCCGAATTCAATCTACCCGACGAATTCAGCGATCCACGTGTCTGCCTGCCTGGAGTCCTTTCAATCCGCGCGCCCAGATTCTCGCCCGATGAAGATGGAACCGAAACGGTCGCGGGACATTTCTGCGGGCAATTGGATCGTACGCATCCGGTCAATCAATTTCCGCTGATCGTTCTCGTTGACAACAGTGAATTCACCGCGAGTACGCTAAACAACTTTTTGTGGGTCACATTCACACGATCGAATCCGGCTGCCGATACTTACGGAATCGATTCGTTCATTCAACAAAAGCATTGGGGCTGCCGTGGATCGCTGGTTGTCGATGCCAGAATCAAACCCCATCACGCTCCGCCTTTAATCGAGGATCCCAAAGTGACGCAGCGAGTCGACGAGTTGGCGGCACGCGGAAGTCCGCTTTACGGAATCATTTAATTCGACAGTGCTAACAAAGTGGAAACGAATTAGTCGCGATTTCGACGCTGCAAGAGCACTCGCGAAGAAACTAACGGATGGTAACCTCAAGGCCGAATTTGCGCTGACGAAATCCACTATCAGTTGTCCGAAGCGGCAGCGCTCGACGCTGACGGCGTTTCAAGTTGACTTCAATGAGCAATATGCGATTATGTACATAAACGATACTCAACCTGCATTCGGGGAGATCTCGATTATGAACATTGGCATTGCGGAGATTCGAAACAATTTGGCGGACTGCTTGAACCGTGTAGCCTACCAGGGCGAACGGATAGTTTTGGAACGGCGCGGGAGCGGAGTCGCCGCGTTGGTCTCGATGGAAGACTTGGCGTTGCTGGAAGCGATCGAAGACGGGGAAGACGTCAAGGCGGCCAAACGTGCCATCGCGGAAATGAAGCGCAAAGGCGAAAAGCCAATCCCGTTCAAGGATGTCAAAAAACAATTGGGACTGTAAACCGTGGAATACGAGATTCAATTCGCGCCGTCGGCCATCCGAGACTTGAAGAAAATCGATGGGAACCCGTTGCGGCGGGTTGTGGATGCGATTGAGGCTCTGGCCGATGATCCCCGTCCACCGGGTTGTACAAAACTGACGAACGAAGACAACTATTGGCGGATTCGTGTCGGGCAATACCGGGTGATTTATCAGATTGCAGACGACCGTTTGATCGTGTTGGTCGTGCGTATTGCTCATCGTCGCGACGTTATTCCGAGAGTGGGCAGACGCGGAATCGAACCGCGGACACCAGGATTTTCAGTCCTGTGCTCTACCAACTGAGCTATCTGCCCGTGTCGTAAGTTGTTGATAGAATGGCTGTTTGTGCGATTCGGCTCAACGACGACGATTGAGAACTATAAGCGATCGGATTAGCTGATTCAACTGTCGGTATTCGTGCCGCCAAATTGAAGGTTCCGGTTCGAGTTACCGATTCGATTACTTTTCGCAGCTCCGTGTGGGCAAGACAAAATGGCCCCGTCATGATTTTCCACAAGGATCGAAAGTCGTGGATCGTGAGAGGTCCGCGATAACGCAAGATAGATTCAACCGATCTTCGTTCGCAGCTCTTTCAACAGTTTGACGGCTTGGCCAATGTCGGCTTTTTGGCGGTCTCGGTCGTGGGCGATTTCGCGTTCGATTGTTAGCGGGCCTTTGTAGCCGAGATCGTTTAGCGTTCGTAAATAGGTTTCCATTCCGACGTCGCCTTCACCGAGCGGGACTTCGGCGCCCCATTCTGTTCCGCGGACATTGTCGGCAGCCCACGTGGCGTCCTTGCAGTGGATGCTGCGGACCAGATGGCCAACTTTCTTCAAGGCCTCGATCGGATCGCCCGTGCCGTACAAGATCATGTTGGCGGGATCGAAGTTGATGAACAGGTTGTCGCGTTCCACATCCGACATGAATTCCAGCAGATGCTCGGCCGATTCCTGGCCGGTTTCCAAGTTCAGTTGCTGGCCGTTGCCATTGACGTGATCGAGCAAATCTCGCGTGCAGCCAATCAGGTCGCTGTAACTGTCGCTTCCTTTTTCGGGGACGAATCCGACGTGTAGCCCCACCGTGTCGCAGCCGAGGAAAGTGGCGAAATCGGAAATCTCTTTCATTTCTTGCACGCGCGCCGCCCGGGTTTCCTCGGGCACAAGTCCGACCGTGCGGGCCGTTGTCGCGATGTCGGCGTAGCTTTCTCCGTCGAAACCGCCGAAGACCGCCGTGATCGTAATTCCGGCGTCAGCACAGCGGCCGAGGAACGTCTTTGCCGTTTCTTCCGTCCGTGACTCGCCGTGCGGAGCGTGAACTTGAACGCTGGGTATCTCCAATTCCTGGACGACTTCCAAGTGAACTCCCAATCCCGCGTCGACGGAAGCAAAAACTCCGATCGGCCACTTCTCCATGTTGATGTCTCCCAGGGTGTAATTCGCAGTTTTTGCGACGTCGGCTGACGGCAGTTTTTTCTCTTCGATATGATACCGGCCAACACGGTGATTCTCCACCATCTGTTTCGCTGTGCTTCCGCGAAAAGAGATTTCGGGAAACTGGCAGATCAACGATTGGCATGTTAGTTTGATTCGCACGATGTCAGAAACCGGCAACAGCAATGGTGCGAGTATTTTGGAGTCGATCGGCAAGATCGCGGGGTTCGTCGTGTTTGTCGCGATCCTGCTGGGCCCGACGCCCGATGGAATGCCGCCCAGCGCGAAGCGGTTGATCGCCGTGACCGCGCTGATGGCCGTGTTTTGGCTGACGCAGGCGATTCCGATTGCGGCAACCAGTTTGATTCCGCTGATTGCATTCCCGCTGATGGGTATCGAATCGGCCGACAACGTCAGCAAGGCATACATCGACAAAAACATCTTTCTGTTTCTCGGTGGTTTCGTCATTGCATTGGGCATCGAGAAATGGGGCCTGCACCGCCGCATTGCATTACACATCGTCCGGTTCTTGGGAACCAGTGTTCGCCGCGTCGTGCTGGGATTCATGGTGGCCTCGGCATTTCTTTCGATGTGGATCAGCAACACGGCCTCGACGTTGCTGATGCTGCCGATTGGATTGGCGATGTTGACGTCATTACGCGACGTGTCACTCGCCACCGCCGAAAATGAGTCCGACAAGCAGAAAACCGGAGAGGTAATTGTCAAACTTTCGGCGATCCTCATGATGGGAATCGCCTATGCCGCCAGTATTGGGGGATTCACGACATTGGTGGGAACGCCGACGAATCTGGCGTTTACGGGAATCTGGTCCGACAAGTTCCCACAAGCCCCGGAAGTCTCGGCCGGTTCTTGGATGGTTTCGGCCGTGCCGGTTGCGGTTGTCATGCTAGTTTGCTCGTGGGGTTTGTTGGTGGCCCGTTTGCCGAAGCTGCCGGGAGTGCAATCTTTGGATCGCGGTTTCTTCAACGAACGGTTATCGGAATTAGGCCGTCCGCGTCACACGGAGATCTGGATGGCGCTCATTTTTGTATCGACCGCCGCGATGTGGATTTTCCGAAAGCCGCTCGTGTTTGCCGGTCACGAATTGGTGCCCGGATGGGGTGCAATCCCAACCCGTTGGCTGATTAACTGGGGTATTGATGCCAGCGAAGCTCACAAGTGGATTCACGATTCGACCGTGGCCATTGGCATGGCGTTGTTGATGTTCTTGATCCCGGCCGAGCGGAATAAAAAGGGGAAAATGCAGTTTCTGATGGATTGGAAAACCGCCGAGAAACTGCCGTGGGGAATTCTGTTGTTGATTGGTGGTGGTTTTGCGTTGGCCGGTGCGTTCAGTCAAACGGGATTGGCCGAATGGCTGGGACATTCGTTTGCTCATGAAGTGAAAGACTGGCCGGTTTGGCTGTTGGTCGCGGCCGTCTGTTTCTTAATGACCTTCTTAACGGAAATCACGTCGAACGTTGCGACCGTCAGTGCCGTCCTGCCGATTTTGGCCGGAGTTGCCATCAGTCCCGAAGTTAATTTGGATCCCCGGCTGATCATGATCCCGGCGACGCTATCGACAAGCTGTGCCTTCATGCTGCCAATCGCCACGCCGCCGAATGCAATCGTTTTCGGCTCAGGAAAAATCCGAATGGGGCAGATGGCTTGTTATGGACTGGCGCTGAATCTGCTCGGAGTTGTCCTGATTACACTCGGCACATTTTTGTTGATGATACCGCAAATGGGAATCTCGGTTGATGTCATCCCTGATTGGGCGACCGGCCGCAACTAGCGAAATGCCAAACACACGGCCTATTTCCCGATGCAAAACTTGCTGAAGATGCGGTCGAGCAGATCATCAGTGTAGACCTCTCCAAGGATTTGGCTCAGGTGTTGCAAGGCTTCGCGCAGCTCGATAGCAACTAATTCTTCTCCCGTTTGCTGTTCGGCCGATTGTTTGGCGTTTGAAAGCGTCTCGACGCAGCCACGCAAGCTGTCGCGACACCGAGCGGCCGTGCTTCCGAGCATCTGCCGGTCACCTCGTCGAGCGTCCGACAGACGGGATGCGACGGCGATTCTCAATTCTTCGAGTCCCAAACCAGCATGTGCGCTGACAAATAGTTGTCCTTGCGGCTGTGGCATGGAAACGGCGTCGGATTTTGTTTGCACGCGCAAGACGCCGTGATGTTGCCGCGAAATGTCTTGAAACAGTTCGTCGTCCGATTGTCGCTGGGAGACATCCAGTCCGCACGGACTGCACCACAGGATCAAATCGGCTCGATTCAACTGGTCATCGCGCAGGTTTTGCGCGTGCGCCATGATGTTCAATGCGTCGAATTCCCAACCGGCCGTGTCGATCAGTTCAATGGCCGTGCCGTTCCAGTCAACTCGGGCGGTGAGATAGTCGCGGGTCGTGCCCTCAATTTCCGAGACCAGAGCTTGCGATTCTCCCACCAGTGTGTTGAATAGCGTACTCTTTCCCGCGTTGGGTATTCCGGCCAAGACCACTCGGTAGTGTCCCTTCGATTGCATGCGGTCGGCCGATTGGCCGAGCAAGTCGATCATTGATTTGCGTGCCACATCGATGCGACTGATCAATTCGTCGGTTTCGATGAATGCGATGTCCTCGTCGGCGAAATCGAGGCCCGCTTCCAGGTCGGCCAGCAGTTCGATGATCTCGCCTCGCACGCAGCCGATTTTTCCGGAAATGCCGCCGGCAAGCTGTTCCAGTGCCAACTTCAGTTCTTCATGGCCGTGGGCATCGATGACTCCCAACACCGCTTCCGCTTGGACTAGATCAACACGTCCGGCGAGAAAGGCCCGCAGAGTAAACTCGCCGGGCCGCGCCAGTCGCACGTCGTTTTCGAGTAGCGTCGACAATACCGCCTCGAGCAATGGTGGCGAGCCAATCGTGTGCAATTCGGCCATCAGCTGGCCAGTATAACTTCGGTTTGTCGGCCACAAATGGAGATCGGTCGGCAACGGGCAGTCGGAGGAATTTCGCTGAAATTGTCCCGCGAATCGCGACGCACGACGGGCCAACGGCCAATCGGGATGGCGTTGCGAGTAGAAGCACCGCTTAAGAATGTCGACAACGTTGGAACCGCTCATTCGAACGATGCCCCGCGCCGCGGGACCGGGCGGAGATGCGAGAGCCGCGATGGTATCGTCCAAATCCAATTTCATCAGGCCGGCCAACAAAAAATCCCCCAACCCAAACGGCGGAGGGATTCCTCGTTTTCCATGGTGACACGGGTTTTAGGCCATGTCCTTCAGAGCTTTCAGTGGCCGAACTTTGACGACGTTGCGAGCCGGTTTGGCGGCCACGTCCATCAATTCGCCGGGCTTGAACGGATTCGGCACGCCGGTCCTTGCCGGCGTGGCCGGTTTGCGTTGAACGACGATTTTCATGAGACCGGGCAAATTGAAAGCGCCGGGACCGCCACTGCCAATACTGTCACCGATCATCCCGGACAGTGCGTCCAAAACACTAGCGACTTCCTTCTTTGACAGACCGGTCTTCTCGGCCAGCCCATTGTATACTTCGGTCTTCGTCAACGGTTTGGCACCTGCTTTAGCCATCGTGGCTCCTTTCGTGGATGGGTGGGAAACGTTGTAGGCTTGGATGTCAGCCCGATAGTTAATGCCGCAACGGCAAGATTGTCAAGTAATTACACGTTTTCTCCGGGAAAAAGTGCCAAATTACTGCA
>CAUZVF010000351.1:0-6181 GCA_963582955.1 Planctomycetota bacterium | reverse complement strand
TGCACCAAGATGCTTCGCGGCGACGATGGCGGAAATTCCCACGGCACCGCAGCCGATCACGACATAGATTCCGTCACGATGAATACCGGCCATGTCCGCGCAAAAGAATCCGGTCGTGAAATTATCGCCGAGCAGAATCGATTGCTCCAGCGTGATACTCTCTGAAATTTTCAGCAACGTCGAATCGGCTAGCGGCACGCGGATGTATTCGGCCTGAGTACCTTGAAGTCCGCCGTGTTCAGAATCGATCCAACCATAGACCTGGCTGTCACCGCAACGTGAACTCAACTCATTCCGGCATGAAAAACACTGTCCGCACGAGACGGTGAATGGACTAAATACCAAATCACTAACTCGAAATTCGGAAACGTGGGCACCAACATCGACAATTTCGCCGGCAAACTCGTGCCCCATCACGGTACCGTGCGACAGTCCCACTTCGCGTTCGTGATACGGATGCAAGTCGGAACCACAGATCGCAGTTCGCCGGACAGCAACAACAACGTCCGTTGGTTTTTCGAGCCGTGGGTCGGGAACGGTTTCGTAAGAGAGATTCTTCTTTCCATGGAAAACGATTGCCTTCATCGAATTTCGGTTCCGCGGTGCTACACCAGTTGTGATCTGAAAATGAGTTGACGAATTGTGAAAGATAGCCGTTCATATCTGACAGTTTCAACTCGATATGGCGGGGCCATTTTGTTCGGTCCACCCGCCGCTCTGAAACCATTGCCTCAGGGTGTTCCGGAAGCGGTGTAACCGGCATCCCGCCAGGAGATTGGGAATGCTGCACAAAAGGAAAATTAGAAGGACATGCATTGTAATGGCTGACGAATTCCGCGGCAGGGCAGCAATCCCGCCGAACTGATGCGGCAAACGAAGGAAACATTGTTCGCAGCGTAAAGTAGTCCGCACACTCCGTGTGCCGCCTACCGAAAAAAGCAATGCCATTCGAACTGTTCGACGCCAAAGCCGATGTCCGCATCACCGCCGGAAACCTGCCGCACGGAACGGATAAACGGAATCGGTCTCGTTTCTATAAATATGAGACCCGACCCCGTTTCGGCCCCCGCGACAACAGATACTGCATGCCGCGCGAGAGGTTCGGTTGCGGGGTGCGCACAAAAAGGTGCAAATGATTCGGCATCAGCACAAAGCTCAGGACTTCCCACCCACACCGCTGGACGGTTTGCGCCAATCCGTCCAGCAGCCGCTGATAATCGCCGTCATCGTGGAAGATTCTCTGCCGCGCGTTGCCACGAGACATCACGTGATAGATCGCCCCGGGATACTCGATTCGCAAAGGTCGGGCCATGGGGAGCATCCTCCCCGGTCTAGCCTCGTCTGTAAACCGTAAACAGGGTCTGACCCCATGCATCGTCTGTAAAAGTGCTTCGGAAATCACCATCGGTTGCGCAAACCGGTTACACTATCGAGTGCGTCGTGCCAGAGGTAGCATGCCGATGCGCGTTGCCGCGGATGAGACACAAAATCCAAGAGACAAATTTCTTTCGCGATGTCGGTGATCAAGCAGGTGTCGAAGAAACACGTGACGTACGCATTACCACGGATCCTGATGCTGTTTGCAATCCTCGGTATTGGCGCGTTTACGTTCGCCGAGGAACGTCACGAGTCCTTCGACAAGAATCCCGATTGGGAAGGCCGGAACAATCGATCGACGGCGTTCGACAAGCAAACGATCAAACAAGACTTCGGCTTCAGTCTGACGCAGCGTGCGCGTGGAAAAGCGACCGGCGAACTGGGCGGTTTCATCAACCCGGCAGCGGAACCGGCTTACTATGCCAAGCGGATTGCTCCCAAAACGCTGGGCGATCCTCTGACCGCGTCCGGAACCGTCCTTTGCACGGGACGACAGTTTCACGTCTTGGTCGGTTTCTTCAATAGCAACACGCTGAATGAGTGGCGAACGCCCAGCACCATCGCATTGCGGTTGTACGGGCGAGGCGACAAGTTCTACGCGTTTGTCGAATACGCGACTTCCCGATGGCGAGCCGGTGGAGATAATCCACGGCCATTCCCTACGATCCGTGATCCAAACACAGGACGGCGCGAGCAAAAGGGATTTGCCGCCAATGCGCCGCACAAGTGGTCGTTGACTTATGACCCGAAAGCAAACGGTGGGCGCGGTGTTGTTACCGCGACGATTGATGACGAAACGGCGATCTGCCATTTGGAACCGGGGCACAAACAGGACCGAGCGAGCTTCGATCGTTGCGGGCTGATGACGTTGATGAAGCAGTGGGACGACGGGGGCGAGTTGTGGCTGGACGATATCACTATCAACGGCGAAACCGAGCACTTTGACCGAGACCCCGGCTGGGAACAGTTCCAAAACCGGCGCACTTATGTGTCGACCAATGTGCGGCCGCGTTTTGACTTTGGTGACACCGCAACACGTTTCGCCGGTGGCCTCGGCAAAGGCGAGTTGGGCGGACTCGTGTTTCGCGGCGACTGCCGATACGCGGATCGCATGGCGTACTACGCGGATCGACTCAACCGGCTAACGCTCCGACAGCCGCTGACGGCCACAGGCAAAGTTGCTCTACGCCGTGGCGTGTCGGACAGCACCACGTTAATCGGATTCTTCCATTCGACCAAGAGCATGAAAGTGAGCGATTCCCAAGCCTCTGGGATTCCCAACAATTTCATCGGCGTGGCGATCGAAGGTCCCAGCCGCGAAGGCTTTTTCTTCTACCCGCTCTATCGTGTCGCTCGCGATGCACAAGGGATCGCGGATGGTGACGATCGGCCGCGGATCCTTCCCAACGGCAAATCGCATGATTGGAGTTTCGACTATTTACCTTCCGCTGCCAGTGGACTAGGCAGGATTGCAGTGACGCTGGGCAAACAAACTGTCATGCTACCATTAGGCAAAGGCCATCGCGCCGTAGACACCCAATTCGACCGGTTTGGCATCGTCACGACTTGGATCGACGGCAACGGGCAGCATGTTTACTTCGACGACTTGACGTACACGTTCCAGCAAAAAATGGAGTTGAGATGATCTACCACATCCTACGTCGAAGTCTTTTGAAACACGCTGCTTTGGCGTTGATTGTTGGCTCAATTCCGACAGCGTTGTCGGCGCAGAGTTCCAACGGCGCGGCAAAACATCCCGAACAAGTGAGGGAATTTCTTCGGCGACTGTATGATGAGTCCCACCGCGAGTACACATTTCGGGACAATTATCCTGGCGGCTTCGAGCGCTGGCGGCGAGACGCGCGCGGGGAACTGCGACGTCTGATCGGACTTGAAAAGATCCGCTCGCAGGTCGGAGATCACAAACCGCAAGTGCGGCTGGACGAGGCCACGGATGTTGGCAACTACACGCGCCGCAAGGGTTTCATCGAGACCGAGCCAAACGTGCGGATTCCGTTTTGGCTGTTGAAACCCAAGGGCCGTGGTCGATTTCCATTGGCGATTTTGCCGCATGGGCATGACGGCAGGGGGCACGATACTTACGCGGGCGTGTATCACGACGACGCTCACAAGGAAAAGACACTCGCGCAAGAGCGTGACGTCGCGGTCCAGGCGGTCGAGCACGGGTTTCTGGCGATCGCCCCCGCCACGCGCGGTTTGGCCGTCAACGGCGTGCCGGACGTCTTTGGTCGCCACGGCAAACGTGACTGTCGCAGCCAGCTCATGCACTGCTTGCTCGCCGGCCGTACGGCGATCGGTGAGCGTGTTTGGGATTTGCAACGAATCATCGACTGGGCCGTCGCGCTGCCGGATGTGAATTCCGAACACATCCTGATGATGGGCAATTCAGGCGGCGGCATGGCGACACTGTACACGGCCGCCTGCGACGAGCGGATAACAGTCGCCGTGCCGAGTTGCTCGTTTTCGACGATCGCCAGTCCCCAAGGACGCATATACCACTGCGACTGCAACATGGTGCCGCGCATCTTCGAGTGGGGTGATCTGTACGACGTCGCCGGACTCACGGCGCCGCGTCATCTACAAAGCCGCCGGTCGTCCTGGCCGCTTCCAGCACCGTTGGGGCGCGGAAGGCCATCGTTATTACAGCGACCTGATGTGGCCGTTCGTCATGAAGACTCTGAACCAGAAGTGATGGCCGCTGACTCGCGTAAGTGTGGCGTACCGAGATGAGATTTCTCAGCAAGGTTTTTGAACTCGTTTTTGTCCTGACCGTGCCGATAGCCCGGATTATTCATGAACATTCGTTAATTCGACGGAAGTAATTGTGAGCACAATGGTTCCGCCAAAGTCTCGAAATACACAGTGTTGGCGAGCGGCATGCGTCAGCTTGTCGGCAAACCCTGAGCATCGTTGTCGGAAGGCTAACGCCTACCGCTCGCCTAAATAATCCGGGATAGTCTATGCGACGCAGTCGCCATGTGCCGGCGAGCCGCCCAATCTCTCCGCTGCCGGCGCGCGGAAACAGCGTGCGGTCGAAAGAGTGCTGGCAGGAGAGTTTCGATGGAAGGCCAGCGGTCGGTCCTCTGGTTGCCGTCGACCCGGACAACCTTCCGCCGTCAGCGGATCATCCTTGGGTGGCGATCAAGGATCCGAGCATTATGCGTTTCCAGAGTCGTTGGCATCTGTTCTGCTCGCTGCGGAGACAGAAGAGCGGTCAAGGCCGCATTCGGATCGGTTACTTGTCGTTCGCGGACTGGAAAGACGCAGCCAAAGCCAAATGGCATCTGCTCGAACTCAGCAAAGATTACCACGGCGCGCCGCAGGTTTTTTTTTTAGCCCACACAAGAAGCGGTACCTCGTCTATCAATTGAAAGATAAGTCACGCGGCATCCCCTACGGCCCGTGCTACTCGACGACCGAAAACATCGCTAATCCCACTTCATGGACGAAGCCGGCGCCGTTTTACAAGCGCAAGCCGTATGACAGGCCAGCCGGGATCGACTTCTGGATCATCCGCGACGACGAAAGGGCTCAACTGTTTTTCACCTCGCTAGACGGTCGGATGTGGCGAGCGGCCACGAAACTTTCGGATTTCCCGAGCCGGTTCAAAGAACCGAAGGTCGTCCTGCGCGGCGACGTGTTTGAGGCCAGCCACACGTACCGGCTGCGCGGTCTCGACAAGTACCTGACGTTGATCGAGGCGGAAGGGAAGAGCGGCGGGCGCGGCCACCGGTACTACAAGGCCTATATTGCCAGGCCTGTGAATGTGTTCGCACAGTCAGTTTCTTCGACAAAGGAGTCGCGCTGTGGCGACGTGTTGTCCGTTGCCGGAATAGTGGCGGGGAGGTTGGGGGCGTTTCGGTCCGCGGGGGTGCTTGCGAAGTTTTTCCAGGGAGACGCGACGGGCCAGTTTCTTGAGAATTGCCGCCAGTTGAACCGCCGTCATCGTGGAAGATTCTCTGCCGCGCGTTGCCACGAGACATCACGTGATAGATCGCCCCAGGATACTCGATTCGCAAAGGTCGGGCCATGGAGAGCATCCTCCCCGATCCAGTCTCGTCTGTAAACCTTAAACCTTTTCCGTTGGTGCGTTCCGTAATATAAACAAGTGCATGTGCATGCAATTGCGAGTATTAGTTCCGCTCGCGAATCGACGTCATTCTTGACGGTCCGCAACCAAATAATTACGGACAATGTCCATCCAATGAACGTGCCGACGGATAACCAAATGATGGCGTTGAGCCTTGGACTTTGACGTAAATTCATGTCCGATTCACGATCGTAATTAAATACTACTTTGCACCTGGCTCGTATGGTGCCTCGGTATCCAGATTAAGCATCGCACCGTAGTCCAAATTCGGTTTCGAACCCTGTGGTGCATTCATTCCGAAAAAGAACCAGTGATCGGCACCTCCGAAATTGCCTTGGTCGGTCTCTGAACCAATGTCGAAGTACGCAATAGTTCCAAGACCGTAAACAGGGTCTGACCCCATTCACCGGGCCGAATCCCGTCCCTGCTCGGCAACAGCAATCACAATCGAATTTTTGTGGACATCGAGACCAACGAATCGTACTTTTATCTTTGGCATGGATCAGTCCTCCCTGTGTGGCTCTGTGACGGTTTCCAGGAAACCACTCTATAACCCACGAAACACGTGAGCGACTGGTCCAGCCATTCTTTCTACCCGATCCAGTCTCGTCTGTAGACTGTAAACAGGGTCTGACCCCAGTTACCGTAATACGTGACGACTGGGTGAAAAGAAGGCGGAAACAGTCGCAAGCA
>CAUZVF010000350.1:0-6186 GCA_963582955.1 Planctomycetota bacterium | reverse complement strand
GGCCTTCTGGGATCAGACCGCCGGCAAGTACCGGGCCTACTTCCGGACCTTCACCAAAGGCATCACGACGGGCAAGGTCTGGAAGCCCGCCGGTTATCGAGCGATCCGCACGGCGTCTTCCTCAGATTTTCTCTCATGGGGCGATGAGGCCGACCTGACGTATGCAGACTCTCCGGTCGAGCATCTTTACACGAATCAGATCGGGCCTTACTTCCGTGCACCGCACATTCTGATCGGCTTTCCGACACGCTACATCGAGCGTGGCTGGTCGCCATCGATGCGTGCGCTGCCGCAACTGCAGCATCGTGAGCAACGGGCCAAGGGTCATCTGCGATACGGCACGGCACTGACCGAAGGACTGTTGATGGCCGGCCGCAACGGGGTCCATTTTGAACGCTGGAACGAAGCCTTTCTGAGACCCGGCCCGCAACGCCCCGAAACCTGGAACTACGGGCATAATTACATTGCCTGGCACGCCGTCGAAACGAAATCCTCGCTGCCAGGTGCGCCGAACGAGCTGTCATTGTACGCCTCGGAAGGGGCGTGGACAGGCGACAGCAACGCCATGCAGCGCTACACGCTGCGGCTGGACGGTTTCGTTTCGGTCAATGCGGGGTGGAAAGGCGGCGAATTGGCCACCCGGCCGCTGCGGTTCAAAGGCAATCGACTCAGCATCAACTTCGCAACATCGTCCGCCGGGAGCATCCGCGTCGAGATCCAGGATGCGAACGGCAAGCCATTGTCTGGCTTCAAGCTGAACGATTGCCACGAGGTTTTTGGCGACACGATCGACCGTACCGTTGAGTGGAAGGGTGGATTCGATGTCAGTAAGCTGGCGGGCCAGACCGTTCGTCTGCGGTTCTTCCTGAAAGACGCCGATCTGTACGCTCTGAGATTCAGCTCCGACAAGTAACCGTAGAGGTCTGTTGCGAGATGCTTCCGAGTAGAACATGCCGGATGGGTGGCCAACACAATCGCTCCATCCGATGTTGGACGGCCGAGAGTGAGTGAGCGTCTCGATCGATGCACGGTCAGCGTCGCTCAGTTCGTCAACTGCCAAACGTCGGATGGACAAGGAACGGAACCATGATTGACAGCAAGCGACCGACGTGGCCGTGCTTGGTCGTCGTTGTGACATGTCTCGCTGGCGGCGCGCAGGCTGACGGGGTCGAGTACAAGGCCGTCGAGTACGAGCGGAGGGCGATCTATCACTCGCCGCAAACGCCTGGTTTCACGAGTTGGGCCGGTGCCTGGACGATGCCGGATGAGAGCCTGATGGTGAGCTTCACACAGGCGACCGGTCCCCTGAAAGGCCGCCGTCGCGCGCCGAAAGATGTGCAGCATCAGTTGACATGGCCGCCCGCCGGGCGTCCCGGCTACGACATGACCGGGCTTGATCTGCGAAATGTCCATCTCCGTTCGCACGACGGCGGAAAGACCTGGAAGCAGGTGAGCGCCGACCCGTTCAAGTCGTGCATGAACGGAATCACGGGCGAAGCACAGACCGCATTGAGCGACGGGACGATTATCCGTGGAGTCTGGGGCTATTACTTGCCGTACAACCCGGAACTGCCCAAGACCGGATATCTGGAACGATCGACCGACGGTTCGAAGACATGGGGCAAGCCGGAGGTGCTGCTGGACGCCGCGAAGTTCTCGGCCTGGCCCAAGCGAATCCGCGTCTTGCGCGACGGGCGGCTAATTGTCCTCGGCGGCGTGGCACACGTTCCGGCCAACAGTCGCACGCGAGCTGAGTACAACGGTCTGTTTGAACCTCTGTTGATGGTCTCCAGCGACAAAGGCAAGTCATGGACCGGACCGATTCGCGTCGTTCCCGATGCGCATCGCGACAACTGGGGCGGTGAAGAGTTTGATGCAGCGGAGCTGCCAAACGGAGATTTGCTGTGCGTCTTTCGTCGCATTGCGCCGACTGGCCGCCGTCGCGAGGTGCGCTGGCACGGAGTACTGAATAAGTCGGGCGACACATGGATTCCCGGCGACGTCGGCCTCGCGCCATTTCCCCACAGCGGTCACCCCGACGTGCTGGTGACTCGCGAAGGCCCGATTCTGCATGTCGCCACCACCGGCATCCATTGGACAACCAACGCGGGTCAAACCTGGCACAAGCTCAACGTCCCAGGAACCGCCTACTACCCCCGCACGATCCAAGCCGCGGACGGTCGCATCTTTATCTTCGGCCACGTCGGTGGCGACGACGCCTACGGCAAGACCGACCAGTCGATCGTGATGAGTTCGTTCCGCCTGGAGAAGAAGTAGGCTGAAGCTGGCCGCTCAAGGACTCAAAGAAGGTCGAAGTGACTCTCGGGAGAGAAGGAGATTCGGAGCATGCGCCGCATACGATTGTCTCGACTGACGACTTTGATTGGCTTAAGTCTCCTGTCGGCTCTTTTGCACAGCGGGTGCGGCCCGGCCGGTTCGTCACGCGGTCCGAAGCGTGCACCTTCGTCCGAAACTGGTCCTGAAAAAACGTCCCAACCTGCAAGCGGCACATCTCAACCCGATCCACGAGCCTACATCGAGACTTTTGACGATGGTCACGGGGGCTGGTTCGGTGGCCGGCGATTTGCCTTGCCTGTCTGGGATGGAGTCGCGTACTGCTACAGCCCTTGGTGGACGGACTCCAACCACGCGCCGCCGGGCGCGGGTTATCTGCACATGCTGCTGTGGATCTACACGAACAAAGAACACTATCAAGTCGACAACGACTACACGCGTCTGCTGCCGTACCGCTATAGCCGCTTTGCCGAAGAAGGCCATAGCCGAAACCTCTCCAACGCGAAGTTGACGGTGCGGTTGCGTGGTGACGGAGACTTCAAGGGTGCGAAATTGCTGTTCCTGGTTCAGGCCAAAACGGACAAGACCACGGTCAATTCCGTCCTGACCGGACAACCGTTCGAGATTACGCGCGACTGGAGCGAGCAAACCGTCACGCTGGCCCCCGACCCGAAGCAGTGGACTTGTCTAGGCGCTCGACGCGACATGCAGGACGAATACGGGTGCGACGACATCGACAAGGTCCTGGCCGATGTCAATCTCGACATCATCTTCGTTCTCTTCCCGTTGAAGGTCGTGCCTGCTGGCGTCGAAATCGAGGACATTCACAAGCCGCGGGCTGTGCAGGATTACCCAGTCGACCAAAAGTACCTTCCAAAGGGCCTCATCATGTTCGACACGATCAAGATCGAGTTCCCGAACTGATGCAATAGCGCCACTTAGTTTTCCTGGTTGTGTCGCCGTGGGCTTGATAGAATCAGGCAACCGTCGGAGTGGACATTCGAAAGTGTGGTCACCTGAGCAACCAGTTGAAAAAAACACCATCAGCAACGAGTGGAGAACACATCATGTTTATTCGGTTGATCTGCCTGTCTACACTCATCACCTGTCTGTGCTGTGCTCCGGCGCAAGCCCAAAACCGCAAGGCTCCGCCAGGAATGTTCAAGGACCTGGACGACGTGATCGCCGGCAACGCGCTGATCCTTCACGACAAACAGCTCTTTATCGACGACTACGTGATCGAGAAATTAGATGGCGTCGAAAAGGTTCTCAATCAGCCCGTTAAACATCCGGGCAATCCGCTACTCCGCAAACACAAACGCGAGCACGCGATGACCTACGGCGCAGTGGTTCGCGACGAGCGCGACGGACTGTACAAGCTGTGGTATCAGATTTGGAGCGACCCAAAGGATTCCGTTGGCACGGCCGGCTACGCTGTCTCAAAGGACGGGATCAAGTGGGAAAGACCGATCACTGACGACGGGGCCGGCACCAACCTCGCCATCTTCGATCCGAAAGAAGCCTGGGTTGGAGCGCCGGGCATCATTATCGACCAGCGCGAGACAGATCCGCAGCGTCGCTTCAAGATGCTGTATCTTTCGCAACCGACGCTGAAGTCAGCGTCACTATCAAGCTGCGTGGCATATTCAGCGGACGGAATTCACTGGAAACAGGAGTCCCAGAACCCGCTGATCCCCTACAGCGACACGCAGATCGCCCCGTATTGGGACGCGAGGCTGTCGCGCTACGTCGCCTACCTCCGCTTCGGCCCGCCGAACATCAGAAACATTGCTCGCATTGAGAGCGCCGATTTTCTGCACTGGTCGCCGAAAGTGACGGTGGTCAAGAAGAGCAAACTCGACCAGCCGTTTTCGACTGAACTGTACACCATGACGGCGATGCCTTACGCGGGAGTCTATGTTGGACTGCTCAATACCTACCACGGCGAGACGATCAAGCCGATCCCCGACGACAAGCCGTGGATGGACCGGGTGGATGCACAACTGGTCTTCAGTCGAAATGGAGTCACGTGGCAGCGGGTGCTCAACGATGGAGCCATTACGGCGAGCCAGCTTCGGGAAGATCGCGATTGGAAACAGGCAGCCGAACAAGCGACGTTTCTTCCCTATGGCAAGTTCAAGAATGACTGGGACTGGGGGCAGATCTATCCGCATCACCCACCGCTCGTTGTCGGCGATGAAATCCGGTTCTACTACACGGGCATTAGCGGGCGGCATTGGAATACCTATCACAAGAATGAATCGGATCACGCGGTCGGTCTGGCAACGCTGCGACTGGATGGCTTCGTCTCTGTGGAAACGGACCAGGAAGGGACTCTCACGACGAAACCGCTGGTGTTCCTGGGCGATACGCTTGTTGTAAACGCCAATGCAGAAGGCGGGTCGCTCGTCGTCGAGGCCCTCGATACGGACGGCAAGATCATCGAAGGGTTCGCCCGCGCCGACTGTGCACCGATCACGACCGGCAGCGTCCGACACGTCGTGACTTGGAAAGGCAACCCGGACTGCCACCTGCTGCAAGGGCGGCCGATCAAGCTGCGTTTCCACCTGAAGAACGCGAAGCTGTATTCATTCGAGCCCCGGATTCAGCACAACCACTACCTGCAATCCTACGACTGATTCGAACACCCGCTGGGGCGATTTCAACGCCGACGCTCGGTAGCCCGGTGAGTTGAGGTGTTGGGTCGTCCGGGACGTGTCAAAATACCACCATTTTAGAGTGTGCATCGACACTGTCCGATGAGACCGAGTTCGATCGCCAGCAAAGCTCGTGTGAGGACAGCCAATCGCCGTTTCGATCCGATTCTGTACGCGAAACCCGTCGAATGCCGTACAGTTAAGCCAAAGGAACGTATTTTGGGCCGGTCTTGGACGAGTATTGGTTCCTTTGATGATCTTCCTGTTCAAGGAATCGCCCAGTCTTATGTCGGTGCAGGTCCGCTATCGATGCTGCAAATCGGGTCCGATCGCATGTAGGATTGTGTCAGGACGCTGCGGTCGGATCACGAATGACGATACCATCCCACCGTGTACATCCCGACGTTAGGGAACACGAGGGACATCTGCCGATTGCGTTTTCGCGACTCACGAGGCAATCGGAATTGCTGCGATTTCACTGGAAAGGGTGAATGCGTGTCTCGACATGTGAATGAAATGGCTTTTGCGGTAAACGATCTCATGGGTGGTAGCCCATCGCGACGGCCCCGGAAGGGCACCGCGATCTTCTCACTTCAGCCTCCAGCATCTCACGATCGCATGAACGCAACCGGAATGTTGTTCACCGTTGCGAACCTGGTTTGGCTCTTCAGCGCAGTTCTCGCAAGTGCCGAAGACAAGGGTTTGGTGAGTGGCATTCAGGTCACGAAACATGCGCCGAAGAGTGCTTCGTTCCCGGGATGCACGCACATCGCGTTCAGCGGCAAGACCGAGCTTGTGACCGCGGGTGATCGGCTGTTCTATCGAACCGATTCACAGTCAGCGTTTCGCGAGTCGGCCATCAAAGGATTGAAAGACGCACATTCGGTCGTTTTCAACCCGCACGATCGGCTCTTCTATGCGACGGACACGGGAAACCATCGGCTTATCACGTTTCGTGACCCAGCGAGTTCCCAGGTAAAGACCAGTCTGACCTCGCTGGCGGATACCAAGCTCAAGCGTCCGCACGACATCGTGCTTGATCAATCCACCGGCTGGCTGTACTCGCTCAACCCAGACAGTAGCCAGGTGTTTCGGTTCAAAACCGCGGGAAAGACAGCAGACTCGCTGGATCTGTCCCAGCACCTGGGCTATTCACGCGCGCTGACGATCGTCGGCGGCAGGCTCTACGTCATTGGCTCAAGTGTTGGTGCCGTGGTCGAAGTCATCGACTTCG
>CAUZVF010000349.1:0-6190 GCA_963582955.1 Planctomycetota bacterium | reverse complement strand
GGCGTACTCGCTCGCCTTTGCCTTGCGATACGGGCTGTGCGAGACTCACATCATCGAATTGATTGAACAGATCGAGCCGGATTTCATTTTTTCCAGAGAATTGCTCGCATACGTCTACCCGCATGCCAAGCCGGCCATCCGTCGATCATTGCTCGTGGCGTTAGGAACGATGAACAATCAGGGTCCCGCGACATTCCTGCTTTTGGCAAAATCGGTTGTCGACGGCGGTCGCCAGACTTCGCAAGCGGCTCTTGTTGTGCTTCACCAATCAGAATTGCTCGTGCCGTCGCGAAATTGGAGGCATCCCGATTGGGTAACAGTTCTGAAGTCGAGTCAACAGCCGATTGTCGCGCGAACCGCCGCGGCATTGGCCAAGAGCATGTGGACAGGAAGATTCTCGGTGCCCGTCTTTCGAATGCTGCGGCGTGACAGCGATGAACTCAACCGTCTGAGAATCCTGCGGTTGCTGGTGGCCGTCAGCCGTTCGCAGCCATTCATCCGCCGAACGGTCAGTTTCGCGCTCAGATTCGAGAAGTCTCAATTCGTCCGGATTGAAACAATGGAGCTTGCCGAGACGCATGGAGTTGATTTGAACGACAAGCACGACATCGTGCGTGAATTGTTGGCAGGCGAGGGTTCATCGAGCGGACGTCTACGGATTGTCAAGTTGATGATTCGACAAGTCGAAGACGTCGAGACTCGAACACAGTGGGTGGCCGTTGAGAACCGGCTGCGAATGCGACTTCTGTTTGATGAACTAAGAGCGCTCATCGCATCGGAAAAATCGTTGATCATCACTACAAAGCGCCGTCAGAAGCAGCAATTGTTGGACACTTTGCGGTGACGGAGTTCGCGAATGACACTGAAAACGAATAGTCCGCACATGGGCAGCCGAGCGGTTTTCAGCTCGGCTTTTCTTATGATTGCCGATGGGCTAATTTGGAAGTATCGGAAAGAGTCGTCCCGGAGGGACGGTAGCACCTGACGGCGTCAGCCAAATGGCACTCACTTTAGATGCAACATTCGGGAAACCGTTGATGGGGCCAGGAACGTAACGGTTCCCGCTAGCCTGGTATTTTGAGCTTCATTGCTCTTGGCTAGCGGGAACCGTGAGGTTCCTTGTCAAAACGCATAACTGTCCGACTCGTCGTTTGACTTGACGAAACGATACCGTCGGTAAAGTGAGTGCCATTGGGCTTACGCCGCCAGGCTATTTGCTGTCGCCGCTCCGCGGCTGAATCACTCGCGATATCAATTTGCGGACAATCCAACAACCCGATCATCTGGCAATCCAATGGACTAACGATTTAACCGATTTCCCATGGTCCAACTGACTCAGGGATTCAACTCACCCCAACGTTTCACCTGCTTCAACTTTGAGAATCAAACATGTCAACTGTCAGTACTTTCTCGACTCTTCGAACCAACATTGCGGGGATTTCCGTTGGCAAACTTGCCGAAAGATTCGGAACGCCAACTTATGTCTATGACGCCGCGAAGATTGTTGAACGGATCAACGATCTGCAACAGTTCGATGTCGTCCGATACGCTCAGAAGGCGTGTTCGAATCTTGCGATTCTCGATCTTGTGCGCAAACATGGCGGCGTGGTCGATTCGGTGAGTGCCGGTGAGATCCATCGGGCTTTGAAGGCGGGTTTTCAGGTTGGAGGCGAGCCGCCGGAAATTGTCTACACGGCCGACATTTTTGATCGGGCCGCGTTGCAGATGGCGGTCGACCATGATGTCCCGGTGAATGTTGGTTCCCCAGGGATGATCGATCAGTTAGGCGAGTTGGCTCCGGGTCGCGAGATCACTCTGCGAATCAATCCTGGATTCGGGCACGGGCACAGCCAGAAGACGAACACGGGTGGCGAACAATCAAAACACGGGATCTGGCACGAGCAGGTCGAGGACTGCGTCGCGCGCGCCGACCGGTACGAGATGACGATCACCGGTCTTCACATGCATATTGGCTCGGGTACTGATCTCGAACATCTTGGACAAGTCTGCGGCGCGATGGAACAATCGGCACTGCTTGTGGGATCGAGTGTCACGACGATCAGCGCCGGCGGCGGACTCCCAATCGCCTACAAAACGGAAGAAGAATTCGTCGATATCCATCAATACTTCCAACTCTGGGACGCCACTCGCAAGCGGTTGGAACTGGAATTCGAGCACAAGATGACACTTGAAATCGAACCGGGCCGGTATCTGTCGGCCGAGGCCGGATATCTGTTAACCGAGATCCGAGCTGTTAAGAACATGGGTTCGAATACGTTTTATCTTGTAGACGCTGGTTTCAACGATCTGGCACGTCCGATTTTGTATGGGGCCTATCATCCGATATCGATTGCCCCACAGGACGGAGATGGATCGGATCGAGAAATGGTGGATGTTGTCGTTGGTGGTCCGTTGTGTGAATCGGGCGACATATTTACGCAAGAGGAAGGCGGTTTCGTGTCAACTCGCACATTGCCCGAAGTGAAAGTTGGCGATAATCTGATTTTGGAATGTGCCGGAGCGTATGGATTCGTGATGTCGTCGAATTACAATTCACGGCCGATGGCGGCGGAAGTTTTGGTTCGGGACGGCCAAGCCCATCTGATTCGACGGCGGCAGACATTCGATGATTTGACGGATGGTGAGATCATTCCTGAGTAGTGCAAAATGAACTCGTTTAACGGCAAGCCGCAGGCGACTGTGTTTCGAAGCATGGTTAGATTTCACGCGCAGTCGCCGACCAACCTCCGGTCGGTGCCCGCTTGCCATTAAACAAAGTCATTCCTTGAGAGGTCACTGATGGCACAGGCAATTGTCGATCCGAACGAGCTGCGGCAGTTTGCTCAGATGCTGAAACAGTTCAACTCGGATCTGACCGACCGGCTGACGGCGCTTGGCAGCCAACTGAATTCGCTCAGCACAACCTGGCGGGATCAGGAAAACAAAAAGTTCAACGAAGAATTCGAACAGCACATGCGCGTTCTTTCTCAGTTCATTGAATCAAACAACCAGCACATCCCCTATTTGCTGCGTAAAGCCGAACGCATCGAAGAATACCTTCAGCAAAAGTAGAAGAGTTTTCAGTTTTCCGAGTAGACGAATTGAAAGCCGAAAGCCGACCATTTCCCGATGCCCGCTAAAGTGACATCAATCGACGCCTTGCGCGGATTCCTGAACACGATGTATCGGTTCGAGGATAGTGCCAATAACGCTCTGGCATCGCTGTTCACGGAAATCCACAAGGCATTGGATTGGTTGGAACACGACCGTCCCGCCTACTGGCAGCGGCAAGTGACGCAGTTGCATGATGAGGTTGTGCAGGCTCGGAACGATTACAATCGCTGCCGCATGAAAACGGTGGGTGGCCAGCGTCCCGCTTGTCTGGAAGAAAAACAAATTCTGACGCTTTCGAAACAAAAACTGCGGATCGCCGAGGAAAAGATCGGGCTCGTCCAACGGTGGACCGTAAAAGTCAGCGAAGAGATCGACGAGTTCCGCGGCCGGGTCGGACCTTTGCAGCATTGTCTGGAAGGGGAACTGCCCGAAGCGTTCGCGGCGTTGGAAAAGATGATCGAGTCGTTGGAAGCGTACGCCGAAGTCCATCGTCCCGGCGAAACACGTCCGGCAACTGGAAATCCTTCGAACCAGGAAGGAGGCTGACATGCAAATCGCCGATCTTTCCGTCGGTTCCGCCAAGCTCTACGAGTCGATCAAGAATCTGCAAGAGGCTTGGGGTGAAACTTCCGAGTATTGGACGGACGACAACGCGCGTCATTTCCTCGAAAATCACCTGGAACCGATCAGTCCCCGTGTCAAAGCTGCCCAAGACGCAATCAACCGTCTCGCCGAAGTGCTGGCACGGGCTCAACGGGAATGTGAGTGGTAGATGAACCGACCTTCGTCAACAGACCGGCATCTGCGCCTGATTCGTGAATTGTTCGCGGGAATCGCGGAACGCGCGGCTGCTGAAGAAGCCGCGCGGTCGGCGTATGACGAACAGATGGCCGGCGAGCAACAGCAATTCCACGAAGTCAGCCGGTATTTGTCTTCACAGATTGAGCAACAAAAGGCTTCCATTCAAGAGGATTTCGACACGCGAAGCGTCGCCATCCATCAGCACTATCAAGCCGAGTACGATACGACGCAATCGGAATTTGACGAACAAACACGTGATTTGAACGCACGTTTTCGTGGCGAGATCGATTCGGCCACCAAGGATCATGAGGACGCCGCTTGGATGGTCAGTTCCGTTCTCGACGAAACGGCCGAAGACAGTCCCAAGCAACAATACGAAATGCTCAAGGCGACGGTCATCAAGACGAAGCCGGTGATTGATTCTGACTGGGAGGCATTGGACGAATCCTTCGGCAAAGTGATCAGGCTGATGAAAGGGCGACGGCAGTGGCGCGAATTCGAGTCGCCGCAGCCAATGACGCTCGGCGACAATCCACTCGCTATTCAGGAGCAATTCTCTGAAGCCATCGGAGCGGCGCGGCAACAAATCGACCGACTAAAACGCCAAGTCTTCTCACGGTTCTTCCGCAACCGCCGGCCGGCATTTGTTTTCATCGGCCTGATGGTGTTCACATTTTCTGTCTTGTACGTTCCCATTCAGCCGATGGACTTGGGTCTGGATTTCGCCGCCACCGATTTTATCTGGATGGCCGTGTGTGCCGGTACGTCATTGGCAGTCACGATCATTTGCTATTTTCTGCTGTTCGCGATTGCGCGGTCGCGGTCCGGTGCCGTGTTCCTGGCGTTGCAACAGAACGTGGATAACGCAAGCCGCGCCCGGCGTGCCTGGTCAAAGCTGACCAAAGAACAACTTGAACAGCGGCAAAAAGAATTCAAACGCTGGAACGCGGTCGTGTTGAAGAAGCGCGACACGGCTCTGCAAAAAGCAGAATCCGCCCGCGACGGCAAAGTGACCGAGTTGAACAACCAGCAAAAGACAGATCTGCGGGAACTCAATAATAGATTTCAACCGATGTTGCAGGACATCAATGAGCGTCGCGAAATCGAAAGTCGGCAAATCGAGACTGAATACACGAGCCAAATGGCGGCCGTGACCGATCAATATGATTCGGACTTGGCAGCCTTGCAAGCTGAAAACGCACAGCGAACGGCCCATTACGAACAACAATACGCCGAGCAGTTTAACGCATTGGCTGACAAGTGGCTGAGCATCGTCGCCGAAATCGAATTGGCCAGTGATGAGTTGTTGCAGAAGAGCCGCGAGCAGTTTCCCGAATGGGACGCGGTCGGTGCCAACAATTGGGAACTTCCCGGCGACATCCCTCATTCGATCCGCATCGGACAATTCGATGTTGATTTGGAACGAATCGAGAATGGCGTGCCGGATGACGAACGGTTGCATCCCGGGCGAACACAGTTTTCGCTGCCGGTGCTGTTGCCGTTTCCCGACAACCCCTCGCTGTTGTTGTCAGCACAAGGACAAGGCCGCGAGGCCGCCATCGCCAGTTTGCAGGACGCGATGCTGCGGTTGCTGACGTCGATCCCACCGGGCAAGATTCGGTTCACGGTCGTCGATCCGGTGGGGCTCGGCGAGAACTTCTCGGCTTTCATGCATTTGGCCGACTTCGACGAATTGATGATTACCAACCGGATCTGGACCGAAGCAAATCACATCGAGCAGCGGTTGGCCGATTTGACCGAGCACATGGAAAACGTGTTCCAAAAGTATCTACGCAACGAATTTGAATCGATCCAGGAATACAACGAACACGCGGGCGAGGTTGCCGAGCCGTATCACATCTTGGTCGTTGCGAACTTCCCGGCGAATTTCAGCGAACAAGCCGCGCGACGGCTGATCAGTGTGGCGACCAGCGGGCCGCGTTGTGGAGTTTATACTCTGATCAGCGTCGACACTCGTCAGCCGTTGCCGCCAAATTTCGATTTGTCGGATCTCGAACACGCTGCGACGACGCTGTCTTGGCACGATGACAGATTCCTGTCGATCGAGCCTGAATTGCAGCAAGTCCCGTTGGTACTCGACGCGCCGCCGTCAGCCACATTGTGCAGCCACATCATCAAATCAGTGGGCCGGCAATCGAAGGACTCACGCCGCGTCGAAGTCGCTTTCAGCCGAGTGGCCCCCAAGGACGATCAATTGTGGACGTGCGACAGCCGGCACGGAATCGAAGTCGCGCTGGGGCGCGCCGGAGCAACG
>CAUZVF010000348.1:0-6190 GCA_963582955.1 Planctomycetota bacterium | reverse complement strand
GAAAGCTCTTAAGCCTCGGTACGGCGGCCACATCCTGCAGTACGGCGCCGTCCAGATTGCCGTCGCCGTTGATCGAAATATCGGTGAGGCCGGGAACACGCGGCATGTGCCGTCCTACGTTGCGGTCCGGATTACGAAACTCAGCCCGCAGTTCAGTTCCCGAACGCGATCGGAATCCTCCGGTTGTGGCGGCATCGACGATCTTGTGCGACGCCTGCTCTCGTTCGAAATCTCGCCGCGCCACGGCAATCTCGTCCGCTGAAGCTTCGCGAACGACCCGGAAGCCGATGTAACATGCTGCGTCGTCGGCTTCAAAAAAGCCACGCACGGCCGACCTCGCTTGAATCGGCGACGTGAACCACGAACCTCCGCGAATCGCACGCCAGTCGCCGAACTGGTTCATCGATTCGGTATTGAATGGGTCGACGGCCACCGGAATCGGGTGATCGTATTTCGGGGGTTTGTATTTCTGAAACGCCGTGTCGAGGTAGGTGTCCTCACACCATTCCCAGACGTTGCCGTGCATGTCGTGCAGGCCGAACGCGTTTGCGGGGAAGCGGCCGACCGGAGCCGTATGCACGAACGGATCGGCCGGATCTTTTTTAACATCAAATAACCATTGGCTGAGGGCTCGTTCGGGCAGAGCATTTTCTAGCTCGACGTTTCCAATGTTGGCCTTCTCGTGAATCGTGCCGCGATAGTTGTCACCCCAAGAGAAAAACGTGTCGCCGCCTGCCCGGCAAGCGAATTCCCACTCGGCCTCGGTCGGCAGCCGATACTTGACGCCCGTCTGCTGGCTCAGCCACCGACAATAGGCCTGAGCGTCGTTCCAACTGACTCCCACAACGGGATATTGGTCCGTTTGACCGAAACCCGGCTTGCGCCACGTGAATTCCGGCTTCCGCCGAAACGTGTACTTCGTGCGACGGTTTTCCTTCTGATGAGGATCAAACCCAACAATCCCCAGCCCGTTTTTCTCGGTCGTTGTCCGATAGGACGTCGCCGCAATGAACGCACGAAACTGGGCGACAGTGACCTCTGTCTTCGAAATGTAAAACGGCTTCGTCAAGCGGACGGGATGCCGAGGCAATTCATCGGTCGCACGGTAAGGCCCATGGTCGTGGTAGAAACTCGGGGCAACCTGCCGGCCGCCCATCAGAAAGTTTCCGGCGGGGACGAGTGCGGTATCGGGCCGTGATTCTTGTGCATTCACCGCCAGCACGGATGTCACAATCACAGCCATTGCGGAAGCCAGATGACGCATCGGCGATCCCTTCTTGCCACATTTCGATCTTCTATCCGACGAGTTCAGAGATCACGCCCGTGCTGTCTTGCAGCGTCTCTGTCTTCACGCCCATCCGATCGACCATTGTGTGCCAAACCCGCGCGAGGGGAGTTTTGTCCGGCAACTTCAGGTGTCCTTGATGTTTCACACCAAGGGCGCTGGCGCCGAAGACGGCCGTTGGCAGTCGGTCTCGACTGTGGTCCATTCCCATTCCGGCGGAAAACGCAAGCATCGAATAATCGAGCAGCGAACGGCCGTCGGCTTCTTTGACCGACTTCAGCCGGTCGAGGAAATACGAGTACAAGCCCATGTTGACCTCATCGACTTTCGCCAACTCGTTGAGGTTTTTGGGGTCATTGTTGTGATGTGTGAGTGCGTGGTAGCCTTTCGAGACGCCATGCACCGGAAAGATCTCGCCGCTTTCCGTGCGAATGTTATAGGTGATCACGCGTGTCGAATCCGTCTGAAAGGCCAGTGTGATCAGATCGAACATCAGCTTGGCGTAAGTCGGATAATCGAAGCCCGGACTATGCGGAGTCAGCGAACGGCTGAAGTCGCCCATGCCCTCCATTTTCGGTGTGGGTTTTGGCTTCTTCGACCAATCGATGTTGCGTTGCAGTTGTGATTCAATTTCGCGAACCGACGTAAAGTACTCATCCAGTTTCACTCGGTCGTTATGTCCGACCTTGCGTGCCATCTGCTTCGCTTGCCCGCGGACATAATCGAGAATACTTCCGCGGCGCCGGAAGCCTTTATCGCGCTTCGTGGCTTCGCGGCGGTTGTCGATTTTGAACAGTCGTTTGAAGATGGCCGTCGGATCGTTTTCAGCCGCGAGCGGAATGCCGTTGGCGCTCCACGACAGAGTCGCCAGCCCCTGATTGCCGTAATTCGTGCCGCGCTTGATCGACAACTGCAGCGACGGAAAACGAGTCTCGCGCCCGGCATGAGCGGCCGCGACTTGATCGGCCGAAATGGAATTCTTAATACCGGCCGAAGTCCAGCCTTCGCCACCCGTCAGAAACGTGTAGTCCCCCGTATGACCGCCACCATGCTCAAGCTGTGTGCCGGAGATGACCGTGAAATCATCCCGATGCTTCTGCAGCGGTTTCAGGATCCGCGACGGTGTGTAGTCTGTACCTTCATCCGTGGGAAAGAACTCTCGAACATTCATCCCAATACCAAAATGTGAAACGACCATCCGCGGAGGAATCGACGACGCATCGGCCGCCGCCAATGCCGTCTTGGGCAACATGGATTCCAAGAAGGGGAGTGAAACCGTCACGCCAATCCCCTTGAGTACCGTTCGCCGTGAAATCACCGTGCCATGGGTCGAAAGCATGATGTTCTCCCATTCGTGCGAGTCGAATCATCCCGTCCCTACAAAGATAACCGAATCGTAACGTGTAAAACAGGTTTGATTCGTTACACACTTCCGCAATAACAAATATTGCCTCCATGATTGAACGCAATTGCATAACGTCGGGGCGTTGCGATCACCAATTTTTGCGGAAGCCAAGTCACAATCATCCGAGTTGAATTGGCGTAGCGGAAACCGCATCCAAAGACGAGAGGCGCCGATGCAACAGAACTGCACCGGCCGCTGCCGTAGTTAGGAATATGGCGCCGATTGCGGGAATCAGAATTAAGAGAAACACAGCCGCCCCCAGTCCCAAAGTATGCCACCGATGATGTTTGGCGAATGCACGCTTCTGTTCCCGCCGAATTCCTCGGAGAGACATTGGAAAATCGAGATAATCCAATCCAAGAATGAACCACTGAAAATACATGCCACCGCAAATAGCGACGATAGAGCCCACGATTGGAACAATATTCAGCAACAACAATCCGCCGTTGATCGCCACGAGTGCGGACAGATCGCGAATCGTATCAGAGATTTGAAGAAGAAATGGGATATCGTGCAGCTCTTCGGGGCCGTGCCAAGCTGGAGCTCAATCTGTTTGGCCATCTTTCCATAGAAGTGCCCGCACAGAATCCCCTGCAACAGCATCCAGGTCACCAATGCGCCGCCGATGATCAAGAGCAGCAGAGCGGCAACACAAGTCACTTCCAAAATGAGCCATCCCCAACCCTCGGGAAATCGTTGATGGATCAAGACGACTATTTCGGACGACAGCGCCATAAATATCAGCAGCACGCCGGCGGTAATCAGCAGATTCAGAACGACCGGAATCAACCCATACCGCCACAACGATGGATAATGACACAGGTAGACGAATCCGTCCCACGGCGTTCGGAGACCGTCACAAAACGCTCCCCATTTATTTTGCGACGGAATCCGCTTCAGCAGGTCCGCGACAACATGCGATTGAGACTTCTTGATATCCGCGGCGACTTGCTCTGGTTGAATCCCCAACAGGTTTTCCGCGGCTCCGTCGTCAACCGACGATCTGCGAAACAAATTACGAAACATCAACTGCAGAGGAGCCAGCATTGCCGAGGAAACCAATCCGCAAGCGGCGACGATGGGAATTGCAATGGCGTCGATGACCAGCAACTGCGATAGCTCAAGTTTCCAAAGGTCCGCGATCAACGGATGCAAACCACAAATCCAGACGATGACGTTCACCAAAGGGGGAATCCAAAGCAAGCGCCGTTTTTTCGTTGAACACACCAAGACAATGGCACTGCACAACAAACCGAGCGTAACGAATACGACCACTAGCACGGCCAGTGCGATCAATGCCCCGTACGCGATGAATTTCAGCGCCTCCTGACCGTGCAATGGAATGACAACCATGGGGCAAGTTCTTCTAGCCGGTCTTCTGCATTTTGGGGATTGCGCCGATTACAATTCCATGCGGCAGCCCAATGGGCTGCCGCATGAGTGCTGAAGGCATCTCCCCGTCTCGCGCAGACGTTGGCATGATCGCTGGTTGTCAATTCCGCAAATTCATTTCCGGCATCAGCAGCATGACGCGGTGCTGCTGGATCATGTCGATTTGCTGAAACGCCCGTTTGATGGCGAGGACACGGTTTCGATCGAGCCCTTGCAGATACGGCAATGCCTGGCTAAACAGCGAGGTTGACGGGATTCCTTGCGGCCGGCCGCTTAACAGTGAAAGATGGCGGCCATCGCTGCTCGATCCACCGCTCAAATCACTCATCATCACCTCCAGGATGTTTTTCGTTCGTGGGATGACTCGTATTTCGTAGTCGTTCAAACGAGCTTCTTTGGCGGCGAACGCGATCGCGTCGTCAAGTCCGCCCATCTTATCGACGAGCCCCAGTTCGAGCGCTTGCCGGCCCGTGTAGACACGCCCGCCCGCAAGTTCGTCAATGTCCTTCTTCAAACGCTCGCCGCGGATTTTCACGACGTGTCCTTTGAACACATCATAGACTTCGTCCATCCATCTTTGGATCGTGTCACGTTCTTTGTCGGTGAATACCGACTCGGAACTCATCAGGCCCGCGTTGGCACCGCGTTTGTAGGATTTGAAATTGACTCCGATTTTTTTCCACATGTCAGTCGTTGCAAACTTGCCCGTGACGACGCCGATGGAACCGGTAACGGTCGACGGATTCGCAAAGACGGTTTTGGCAGCACAACTAACGTAATAGCCACCGCTGCCGGCAATGTTTCCCATCGAGACGATCAGCGGTTTTCTCTCGGCCACGCGTTGCGTTGCCCGTAGAATTATCTCGCTGGCCACGGCCGATCCGCCGGGCGAGTCAACTCGTAGCACGACAGCCTTGACGGTTGAATCACGAGCGGCCGAGTCGAGGGCTTTTCGCAGCGGAGTGCTGTAAGCATAACCGCCAACTCCCAATGGCCCGAGCGGACTGGGAGCCGCCGAGCCGGGCATGATGGCTCCTTCAAGATAAATGATGGCAACCGAATCTTTAGTCGATTTTCGAACTCGCGGTGGTGACAACAACTGAGCGTAAAACTGCATGATGCCGAACGGCGACGAAAAGTCGATCGACATCCCTTTCTTCTTGCCGTACCCCTTCTCGAATTTGATCGTAGCGCCGTACTTGGCTTTCAACTTGGCTTCAAAGCTGGCCCGATCCTCGGCAGCATCGATAATGCCGGCTTTTGTCGCGGATTCGGCCGAGTAAACCCCGCTGTCGATCCACTCCATTGCCTTTTTCTTGTCGACGCCGCGGCCCGTCGCGATGAGGTTGACGGATTCCGCATAGAGTCCATCAAACAGCCAGTTATTCATCTTGTTCGCTTCTGGACTGGGAGCCGAATGCGTGAACATTTCCCCGGCACTCTTGTAGTCGCCGCACGTCAAGAAGTCGGGTTTCACGCCGATCTTGTCCAGCAATCCACGCAGGTAAGGTTGCTCACCATATTGGCCCAGAATCATGATGTGACCTGTCGGCACGACGCTCAATTCCGACGCGCCTGACAAGAACGCATAAGACCCCTGCGACAGGTAGTCGGCGTGCGAATAGATCCTCTTGCCAGACTTCTTGATGTGGTCCATCGCTTGACGCATTTCCTGGAGCTGACCGTATCCGAAGCCGGTATTCCCCAGCAGAACGACAACGGCCTTGACGTTTTTGTCATCAGCCGCTTTTTTCATCCGTCCGGTCAGGCTCTTCAAGGATTCGCCGCCCACGGTCATGAACGGGAGATCCTCGGAGACAGGCTTTTCAAGAATCGGACCGTTCAGCGAGAAAACGGCGATTACAGGCCCCTTGTCCTTTGGTGCTTTCTTGAACTGAGCATGGGCTGCGGGAGCCCCACCAATAAACAGAATTAGCACGCATGCGATTGTGATTCTCATTTTCGTTCTCCTAAGATTCTGTTTCATGATTCCTCGCAGGCCGACATCGCTGAGTTTAACAGCCGACATACCGGCTTGCGAAACGTATCGTACTGCAACGTTCGTTGGCCACACCAGATCATTGTGATTCATGAAGGAATTTGTATCG
>CAUZVF010000347.1:0-6191 GCA_963582955.1 Planctomycetota bacterium | reverse complement strand
TCGGTCAATGTCGTTGTTCGTTGTGGATTCGTCGGGAACTCGTGGTGGCGTGCTTTTTACCGGTTTCCGAAACGCCCAGAACTTCAGTCCTGCCTGATAGTTGATCGAAGACTTTGTCGTGGCCGATCGTTGCGTACGCGGATCGGGAGCTCCCATTCGAACCCACTTCTCAAAGTCGGCAATTACCGAGTTTGGCAGTTTCCCCTTCGGCGGCATTTCGAGCCCCTCGTATTTCAATGCGTTGACCAACAGGCTCTCGTCCGACTTACCTGGAACGATGGCGGCTCCCGAATCACCGCCTTTCAACACGGATGCGCGTGCATCGAGCCGCAGTCCGCCCTTCGGCGGATTTGCCTTCGCCGAATGGCATTCGTAACAGTGTGTGACAAGCACCGGACGGATCTTCTTCTCGAAGAAATCGATCTGTTCGCGAGTCGGCTCAGCCGCGATTCCGTTCGAGAACCGCACGACGAACAAAAGAATCGCTAGCAGAAAACACGCTCGTTGTAGAACGATCCGTTTCATCGGCAACCAAGAAGGAAAGGTGAAGGCAGGGTAGAAATTGAGGAGGGCAATTTGGCGGGACAGTCAATCATACAACCCAACAAATAACGTGACGACCCGAACTGGATTTCCGAGTCGTCAAATCAGCCGGAGATACGTCAACGGTATCGAATTGAGGGAAGGCAACGAACAAACGTTGCAATCATTCGGCTCAACTGGATTGCTTCAATCCGAAAGCGTGGTCCATGTTGGCGGAAATCTCTTTGAGCCTGTCCAAGTCGCCGCCGCCGACTTCGGCCGCTGCCCAACCGTTGAATTTGATCTCCACAAGTGCCTTTCGCACGTCCGCCCAATTGAGATCGCCTTCGCCGATCTTGGTGAACTTGTTCATCTCACGCGAGAAGCCTTTCAGGTCGAGTTTGACGATCCGTTTGCCGAGCGTGCGGATCCAATCGCCCATGCTGCCGTATTTCCAATGGTTGCCAATGTCGAACTGCATGCCGACCCACGGCGAGTTGAACTCATCGACATATTTCTTAAACTTCTCAGCCGTTTGGTTCGAGTCGCCGTCGTGATCGTACAAGAACTGATTCCACACATTTTCAAAGGCGATCCACACACCCAGTTCGGCGGCTAGAGGAAGTGCTTTCGCGATGTTCTCGATCGAGCGCGGCCAGATTTCTTTTTCCGGCCCATCCTCGCCTTTGCCGACGACCAACAGAACCGTGTGGCCGCCAACGGCACGAGTATCTCGCAACGCCGTCTTCAAATGTTCAAGCGCGGTTGCCCGGTCTTCGGCTTTAGGGCTGGTATGGCGAATCCGCCAATGCGACGAGCAAACCGTGCCGTCAACCGTCAGGCCGGATTCCGCGATTGCCTTCTTCGTTTCCTCGACGTTCATGCCGGGAGCATTCATTTCGATGCCTTGGAAGCCGGCTTCCTTGGCCGCCTTGAACTTGTCCGTCAACGATCCTTGGACGCGGACCATTCCAATCTTAAGAGTCTTATAGAGATGTCCGTTCAATCCCATGGATTTTGCCTCGCCAGCGTTAGTCAACAATGCCGGAGCCGCTATCAACGCCGCGCTACTCTGGACAAACCGTCGCCGCGAGAGATTTCCAAGTTCAAACATGAGCTGTTTCCTTTCGAGTTGTGCCGGTACCAAGTTGTCGATCCGTTACAGATTGTCGACCTCTTATGACAGTCGGTTTGGGAATGTGTTGTCCTAACGCGGCGAAGCCGCAACTAATGTCGCCATTCGCTCCGCGAAAGTAGCGCCACTTTCGCGGAGCGAAAGGCGACAGAAAGATGTGCCGCCTATTGTGGTCCCGTGGATAGGATTTCTTCAACCGCAGCGGCAATTCCTTGGATAAGCGTCACACGAACGACACGGTCAAATGTTGGCCGAGATCCGCTGCAAAACCACGCTGATCGACGGCAGGTCCAGCGAATTGCGGAATTTTCCCAAAAAATGCGCAATTCAGTACCGTTTATGCAGTTCTATTATGGGGAGGATCTATCAATAGCTCATGTCATTTGCGTCGATAATGAAGTAACAAATGGGGATGCCGGGAATTTCCGCGACATTTTCTCGACACTAATCCATTTTCGGCGGACAATTGCAGTACTGTAATTGAGATCGGAAGTTGCTGACTGCCGTACAATCAATGCTCTCCAAGTTTCTCAACCGGTATTTTTTCCGCGATCATGCAATCCGAGATCCGCATCGAAGACTTATTAAAACGCTGGAAACAGTCGTTCGAGGCAGGGACGAACATCTCAGCCGATGAACTGTGCGCGGGCTGTCCCGAACTGCGTGATGAGTTGGCACGGCGGATCGGCGATTTGAAATCGGGAATGACCGAGATTACCGATGAGAGAATGTCTGAAGCTCCCGACGATGCAGTGATTCCGGTGAAGGTTGATTCCGAAAAAATGGACGAAAGCGAATCCGCGGCGGACGATCCCGCGGCAAAAGAATCCGCGGCGGACTTTCAAGACTTTCCGTCGACTGTCAATACTCCGGCCAGCGCGCCATCAAGCCTTGCCGATTTCGGCAGCCTGCAAACGATTAATTCCGACGACGCGATTGACGAGTTTCCATTTGGCCAATCGCAACTGCCCGGTGGCACTCCCGCGGAAGACGGTCGCTGGGTGACAAGTACGTCGAGATTACAAATCCTTAAACTGCATGCCAAAGGCGGACTCGGCGAAGTGTATCTGGCCAGCGATGCCGAACTTCACCGCAACGTCGCGTTAAAATTCATCAAGGAGAATCACGCGACGAAGAAATCCAGCTTGGAACAATTTCAGTTGGAATGCGAAGTCACGGCACGGCTGGAACATCCCGGCATCGTCCCGGTTTACGGAGTTGGCCGGACCGACGAGGGACAGCCGTTTCACGCAATGCAGTTTCTGCATGGAGAAACACTGGGCGCGGTTATCGAGCACTATCACGATCTCGACGAGAAAGACACGGCCGAGCGAAGTTTGCAGTTCGACGATTTGATCAGCCGGTTCATCTCGGTTTGCAACACGCTTGCGTATGCTCACAATCGTGGAATTCTGCATCGTGACATCAAACCCGACAACGTGATGTTGGGAAAGTATGGTGAAACGATCGTCGTCGATTGGGGATTGGCTCTACCCGTTGCCCGCAACGCGGCTGCGCGGGCGAGCGGCGAACAAACTTTGATGCCCGGTTCCGGCAGTTCCGCCGACGACTTTTCCCAGTCAAGTGTCGTTGGAACGCCATCGTACATGAGTCCCGAACAGGCTGCCGGCATCCCCAACGTCAGCGTGGCGACCGACGTCTATAGCCTTGGTGCGTTGCTCTACAAACTGGTCACCGGCGTAACGCCATTTCACGGTTCGCACGTCAGAGAGATCCTCAGAAAAGTCAGGAAAGGACAGTTTGACCGGCCGTCAGAGGTCGCTCCGGATATCTCGCGATCGCTGGAAGCCATTTGCCTGAAGGCCATGGCCCGAAACCCCGGCGACCGATATGCAACAGCTCTGGAACTGAAAGACGACATCGAGCGTTGGCGAGCCGACGAACCGACCGTTGCGTATGAAGAACCGTGGCGTGAACGCGTGCGACGATGGTCGCGGCGGAATCGAAAGCTGACCCAAAGCGCGGCGTTGATTCTGTTGGTGGCGATTGTCGCCGTGACCTCTTGGGGAACGAGCACTCTGAACCACCGTTCCGTCCTGATGGATCAACGGCTCGAGGATCTGAAGACGCGTGCCAGCATCGAAGAACAAATGCTGGTGCGCGATTTCGAGACTTTGGAACAGGACGCTCGATTCCTGGCCGCCCATCCAATTCTGCCGCAAGTCGGTGGGAATGCGGAGGAACTTTCGGAAAACGACATGGCGGTGTCGCATGCCTTTCAAGATTTCATCAGCGAGAAGTCAAGTTACATGCAGGTGCGTTTTCTGGATAAGACCGGTATGGAAACCATACGAGTCGATCGCGCGAAACCAGACAGCGACGTGCGGATTCGCAAAAAAGACGAAATGCAAGACAAAAGCGAAAAGGCTTACTTTACCGTCCCCAACGAGTTGGACGCCGGGCAAGTCTTTCTTTCCAAGGTCGAGCTGAATCAAGAGCATGGCGAGAAACAGTGGGATGTCCCGGTGATCCGGGCATCGGTACCAGTGTTTGATAACGGCACGCGTATCGGTGTCGTCGTGATCAATATGCACTTTGGCCGGTTGGCCCGGCTCGTCGAACAATCGACCACGGAAAAGCTGCTGGTTTACCTGACGAATTCCGAGGGCGAGTTTCTGCTGCATCCGAACCCACGTCTCGATTTTTGTTTCGAGCGAGACCTCGAATATCGCATTGAAGACATTTATCCGAGGCTGGCAACGTTTCGGATTAAGGACAGCACCGTCAGCCGTGAACTGGAATTGAAGCGAGTCACGCCGGTCGCGTCGGTCCTGGTCGAACGCCGGTCGTCAGCTCAGCAAGACAAAGACATCCTTAGCGACGCCGTCACGATCTTGATCGAAACGTTTCCAAGTGTTCGGACAAATAGATGGCGATAGTGACCGGAATGGAAGCCTACGAACTCGACATCATCCAACAGCAATTGAAAACACAATTTGGCGAAAAAGTGTTGGCTCAGAAACTGCCGCCGAAGTATTTGAATACGGATCAAGCGGTCTATTGCCGAAAAATCCACTTCGACCGTCGGGATTCCAAGAGATTCCTGGTTCTTGTGCTGGTTTTGCCTTATTGAGTCTTCCCGCGTCACATTCGCGCGTGTGTTTGACGGCTATTCTCATTTGAGTCACGAATTGAGGTCTTGCCGCAGCCCGAAGTCTTGCGACTCCGGCTACAACAGGGTTTTGAAACGGCCTCTAATTCAACCCCGACGGCATCCACACTGGCAAGTCCTTGACCGATTCGCGTGCGGCTTGCGTCGTCTCGATCTTCCAAAACGAAAAAAACGGACCCAGGTTTCTTCCAACTGTTCGCGAGAATCGCGTCAACCACTGGTCGCGTTTCTGTTGGTCGTTTTTCGGCCGCTCGCTCTTGGGTAACTTTTCGTATTCGGCGAAGACTTTTTTGTAGGCATCCCAGCCGAATTCTTGTTGCATTTGAGAATACGGGACCAATTCCATGAACGGGTTTCCCTTTTTTCCGTCGCGTTTGAACTTCGCAATGTGTTTCGCGACCGCGTTCTTCGTGAATGCCGGATGCATCGGTGCTCCCGGATTCAAGGTCTCCAGACAATACAATGAAAACAGGTTTACGGTGACTTCGCCCATGCCGCGGTAGGTCCAATCGGGATGCTGATGGTTGTGGCCTAATTCATGATAGAAACCCCAGTTGCCTTTGGTTTTCAGAGTTTGAAAGTCGACGGCTTCCTTACCGTGTTCGAATTGTCCCATGATGGGATAGCCTGCGTGTAAGTAACCGGCCGAAATCTGTTCGTCCATTACGATACGCTCGGGACGAGATCGTTGGCGCGAAATTGTCCGCAGGTCGGCGTCGGCATCGAGAACTTTGTCCCAGCAGACCATCAGTTTATCGGGGAAGTCCAACTTTCGGATATCGGCCGACGGAACCGTCAAGATGATGTTCTCGGTTTCCAGTTCGGCCCACGGAGCTGGAAAGTCTCGAATGCCAAACCGCCAGTCGTTGACATCGGTTTTTCCCAACACGAAATGAGGTGCCTGAACGCAGTTTGAAATCGAAACATCGGCCATTCCCAACTTGCAGTTCTTGGGGACAACAACGTAAACCAACCCGCCAAACGCGTTGGCCGCTTTCGTTGTCTCGGCCGTGATCGGCGTCACGGTTGTGATTTCAGGAATCCGTTCCCAAGCAGATTTGTGCCAAAGCTTGTCTTTGTGGCAACCGATGCGAATTGTCAATCCGCGATTGATTGCCGCGGCAGCGACGCTGATCGAAATGACTTCACCGGGCACAGCATACAATCCGGTGCTATGCCAGTCGGGAACCGACGTGTCGATTCGCAGTTCGCGGCCAACGCGTTTTGCCGAATTCGGCACGCTGCCGGGAAACACTCGCGCGGCGGGATGTGCCGTGACTTTTTCGGGAGGCAACCGTTTCGACTGCTGAGTGTGAAGCGCGACGAGGGCTCGTGCCAATGCATCTTGTTTCTTCAATTTTTTGCGGCGCGTCGGCACGGGTAGCTGTTGTGTGTTTCGCT
>CAUZVF010000346.1:0-6206 GCA_963582955.1 Planctomycetota bacterium | reverse complement strand
GTCACACGAAAATCCCAATCATGTGACGGCCAGTTTGCCGGCGAATACGGGGCATCTTCATCCGCCGAATACTCCGCAAACTGACTTTCCGCCGGCGACCGATGATTTCCCGCCTTTCGGAGCTGTCCTCGATCTGAAACGCCGGGCTCACAACGAACTCCCGAACTGGGTTCGCGTTGGTCCGCTGATGCGACGCAACAACGGCACCGTGCTGCACGGCCAATTGCCGGGGTTCCTGGGAGCAAAGCATGGCAGCTTTGTCGTTGACCAATCGTTATTGCCCGATGACGTCAAAATCGAGACCATTCGTGGCAGCACCGATTTGACCGGTGTCCGGCTGAGGGCCAGAAAGAATCTGCTCGAGCAATTCGATTCGCATCGCAGACTGCTCGACGAATCGATCGAAGCGCGGGATCTGGATCAATACTATCAGCGAGCCTTCGGCATTCTTAGTTCTCCGGAAACTCGAAGGGCGTTTGATCTCGCCGACGAAAACCCATCAACGCGAGACCGATACGGGAAGACCGAATTCGGCCAACGGTGCCTGTTGGCGAGACGTTTGGCCGAGGCGGGTGTTCCGATGGTGAATGTGAGTTTTTGTCACACACCGCGTGGATCGTGGGACACTCATAGCGACAATTTCAACAAAATGAAGAATTCGCTGGGACCGACATTGGACTCAGCTTTGACGGCCTTGATTGACGACTTGGACGAACGCGGCATGCTCGATGACACTCTGGTCGTTGTGAACGCCGAATTCGGACGGACTCCGAAAATCAATCGTAATTCCGGGCGAGACCATTGGCCGTGGGTCTATTCGTTGGCCGCCGCCGGAGCGGGAATTCAACCGGGCGCTATCCATGGCGCTTCAGATTCGGCGGCCGCGTACCCCATCGAGAACCCGCATGGCCAAGCCGATTTCGCGGCAACACTGTATCACTTGATGGGCGTGGCCGAAGATACGGTAATTTACGACTCGGTCGATCGTCCTCATCAATTGGTCATTGGCAAGACGATCCATGAAATTCTGGCGTAGTGCCACGTAGGTCCCGCGAGCCGAGCGCGACCCGGAAATGCGCTGATGATCGGGTGTTCGAGGGTCTCGCTAGCGGAACCTACTTTCGCACGGCCAACCCGGATTACTCAGGCGAGCGGTCGGCGTAAGCCGACCGGTTTCGAGCGGCGAGTCTCGAACCGGCGGGCACACTCCCCACCGCTCGCCTGAGTAATCCGGGTAGGCGGTAATTCCGTCTGCCCGCACGATCTTCTTGACATCGACCGATTCTGACGTATTTTTGCATACCTCTTCTTCCGCGCGGTTCCCAGCAGCCATTCATCTGATGAACAACCTTGCCGGAGGGACTGCTATGCACTCGCTGGATCTTCTCGATTCCGTCCTACAAGTTCTTGACGATCTTGATCGCAATTCCGCCGATGACGCCAACAATTCCGAGCGGCGGCACGAGCGAACTGCGTACCGCAAAGCGGTCACAATGCTGGTCCCCGCGTCAAAGGACACTCAGAAATCGGAATTCAATCTTCAGATCAAGGACCGGCCGGTCGTGATCAAGACTTGGTCGCGCAACATTTCACGCGGCGGATTTGGGTTCATCTATTTGGCTCAGATCGTCAAGCCACAACTCTATTTTTGCTTGGAATCGCCGGAGTGGGGCCGGGCGTTGTTTGGCGCTGAAATCATCCGGTCGCGAGCTATCCAGGATGGCTTCTGGGAATACGGTGTTAAGTTTCGCAGCCGGCTGATGCTGCCTCGCACCGCACAGCCCAAAACGCAAATCCGCCCAGACGGCAATCCCACCGACTCCCAATCGCTGATCCCAAACCAGCCGGAAACAGTTGGCCACTGGAGTCAGCCGCAGGATTCGCCGCTCTATTTGCCGAATCCGTCGGACGAATCACGCAACGACGGCGACTCGGTTGATTCGATGGAAGCACTTCTCATCGCTTCGTAGCTCGCCTCGCGGAATCATCGATTCGTTGCCTTTTGCCGTGTGATCACGGTACAACGTAGTCGATGAACCTTTCGACCGTCGATTTATCGCGGGATATAGACAATTTCACCCAGTCGGGCAGTCTGTATCTGGGACACGGCCCATCACATTGAGTCTTTCGTTGAGATTCTTATCCGTGACATCGGCGTCGACTGCTGATTGGGACGCCCTGAAAACCTGGCCTGTGACTGCACACAGCGCAGCAAAAATATGCCTTCGTTTCGATACATCGCCACCGACCCCGATGGAAACCGTGTGTCGGGCGAATGCAGCGCGGGATCGCTGGAGGACGCGGCAGCTCAATTGGAGGTTTCTGGGTTTCATCCGTTAAGCCTGGAGCCCGTTCTGTCCCAAACGGCATTCAGCGAGTCCGATTCTGTCAAGGGTGGCTCCGCACGCCTAAAGCAGTTCAGCGTCAGCGATCTGCAACAGGTGACCGAGCGAATTGGCGAGATGGCACAGGCCGGCCTGCCATTGATTACGGGCCTGCGCGCATTGAGCGAAGAAATTACCAACTCACGTTTGAAACACACGCTACGCGATTTCAGCAAACGGCTGGAATCAGGCGATCCGCTCGATCAGGTGTTGAATGCGCATGGACGCAATGTCCCCGAACATCTCAACGGGCTGATTCTGGCGGGGCTGCAAACAAATCAGTTGGGCGTGATGATCGAGCGGTACGTTGCGTACGCACAGGAGAGTAACGAGTTGCGGCGTCGAGTCTGGCTGAGCCTGGCGTATCCGCTCGTGCTCATTTTTGCCACGGCCGGTTTTACATTTGCGTTTGCCTATTTCGTGGTCCCACTGTTCCGGCCGCTGTTCGAAGGATTCGATATGGAACTGCCTACGTCGACGGTGTTCCTTTTCGATTTGTGCGACTTTATCGCTAATACGGGGATTTACCTCTTTCCCGTGGCAATTGGGCTGGTTGTTGTTGCGTGGATCGTATTCGGCTTGTTAACCGGATCGGCGGGGCGGCGAAGGTTTGTCACAATGGTTCCCATCATTGGACCGCTTTTCTGATACGCGTCACTGGCCCGATATTGTCACTTATTGGGACTATTGGTCGAGCACCGCATCCTTCTTCCCGATGCATTACGATTGGCGGGATCAGGCTCGGGCGACGCCAATCTGCGTCAAGGCAGTTTGCTCTTAGCCGAAGACGTCAGTCACGGGATTTCGTTGGAAGATGCGTCCCGCGGCCGGCCTCATTTTCCGTCGTCGCTGGTTAACGTTTTCCGTTGGGAACGCCGCGACACAGCGTTCTCGGATGCGCTGACTTCATCGGCCGAAATCTATGCGGCAATGGCAAAGACTCAGACGGGTATGGTGCGCGTCGTCTGTGAGCCGTTGCTGCTGATTGGCGTTGGAGTATTCATGTTTATTGCCATCGTTGCGTTGTTCATGCCGTTGTTCCAATTACTCAACGAACTATCTTGAGGATCGGGTGTTGAACGATCTCGGTTTGGTTTTAGTGCCGATCATCTTTCTGGTTCCGATTGTCGGAGTGGGAATGTTGTTCTGCGCCCGCAGCGTTCAGAATCGCGCAACACAACCAATTCGTTTTCGGTTTTTGCTGCGACTGACGGCGACTGTCTGTGCACTCCTGGTATTGCTTGCGATTATTGGAGTCGGGATTGTCGGCAGTGACCCAATCGCCGTCACACTGATCAATCTCAGCGACGTAATGGCGTTCGTCATCGGATTGGCAGTGGTCGCCATCGTAGTCTGGGTGGGAATCCTGGCACTCAAACTGGAATTCGATTTGAGAGCCGAGTCAAAAGGCGAACCAAACGCAGCGAAGTCGATCTCGCAAAGACTACATTCGATCCGGATGCTCGGTTGGATCTTCACCGGTTTGCCGTTATTGCTATTCGTCCCGCTAACAATCGTGTTCACCGTTCTGCCCGTCTTTCCGCTGGCAATTGGGTTCCTGCTCATGTCGGCTCATAAGAGGAAACGGCAGGGCCATCTGCTGTGGCTGCTCGCGATTGCTGTCCGGCACGGCATTCCGCTCGCTGACGAAATCGAAGAGCATTCCAAGACGATTTGGTGGCCACGCAGCAGACGCCGGACACACGGATTGGCGGAATTGTTGCGTGAGGGAATTCCTCTGGCCGAAGCTTTGAACCAAATGCCGGGTTTGGTGCCGCGGCACGCCGTGATTGGCGTGAGTGTCGGAGCCGAGACTGGAAGATTGGCGGAATCCCTGCGTGAATCGGCCACGCGCCACACCGAAACAATGCAACTGGCCGCGTCGGCCGCGTCGGTCCTGTGGTTTGGTCTTTATTTGTTTGTTGTTATTTCGGTGATGCAATCGATGCTGGCATTCATGACGACGTTTCTCGTTCCGAAGTTTAAGAAAATCTTCGCGGGATTCGACGTCGAACTGCCACCGGGGACTCAACTCGTCATCAAAGGGGCTGACGATGTGGCGAATGAATTTATTCTTTACATCCCTATCATTGCATCGCCGTTGCTGTTCATGTTTTTCCTTGGACTGATTTACTATTGCGGATGGGGAGACCTGAACATCCCCTGGATTGGCGGCTTGTTTCGCCGCCATGATTCGCCCTGGCTGCTGAGGAATCTCGCGAATACCGTCTCTTCCAGCGTATCGATCCCTGACGCGATGGACACGATGTCCGAATTCTGCCTGCGTACGGACAGCCGGCGGCGTCTGAAACGCATGGAAACCGCAATTCGCGCCGGTGAAGAATGCTGGGAGGTTTTGAAGCGAGAAGGCCTGATCAACGCCAAGGAATACGTCGTCTTGAAATCGGCGCAGCAGGCAAACAACCTGCCGTGGGCTTTGAACGAAATGGCCGACAGTATTGAACGGCGGCTGCAGTACCGCCTGCTGTATTTATTCGAACTATTCAAACCGGTTATCGTCATTGCCATCGGGCTGGCTGTGTTACTTGTTTGTGTGGCATTCTTCATGCCGTTAGTTCAATTGATCGGTACCCAGCCATAATGGCCGATGTCTTACAGCCAACCGAGAATTGGATTTTCGAACGTATGCCATCCAATCGAACTCACTGGCGGCGTGGACGGCGGCGATCCGGCTTTACTTTGATTGAACTGTTCGTCGTTGTCTCAGTAATTGTCGTTCTAATCTCATTGTTTCTACCGGCCGTACAGCAGGCACGCGAAAACGCACGCAATATCGTTTGCCAGAGTAACCTCATGCAGATCGGAATCGCTCTGCAGAATTATTCGGCGGCGCACACAACATTGCCACCGGGATGCGCGAATGCGACGCGGCCGGTACTTTCGGAAGAAAAGGGATACCACGTCAGTTGGGTCGTGGCCATATTGCCGTTTCTGGGGAAACGTAATACCTATGAGCACTTCGATTTCTCGGTCGGCGTGTACGCCGACAAGAACAAGAATCCCCGTGCGCAACAAATTGAAGTCTTGAGTTGCCCGTCGGCGGGACTGCCTTTCAATGAAGTGGGTGCGTGCTTCTACGCCGGTTGCCATCACGACACGAATGCTCCGATCGACATCGATCAAGACGGCGTTTTGTTCCTGAACAGCAGCGTGACACGAGCCGATGTGGCCGACGGATTCTCGCAGACAATTTATGTTGGTGAATGCCTGCCATATCAACCCAATCTCGGCTGGGCCTCCGGAACGCGCTCGACGTTGCGAAACATGGGATCGCCCCTCAACGCAACTCAATACAACTACGACGGAGGTTTACAGTTTCCGGACGCGGATCCCGATCTCAAGTTCGTCGGCGGCTTCGGGAGCGTACACAATTTTGACGGAGCTAACTTTTTGTTCGGCGACGGATCGGTTCGGTCGTTAAGCAACACAATCGACACCGACATTCTCCAACGATTGGCGAATCGCCGTGATGGCAAGTTGATCCCCAGTTTTTAGACGTGGTTTCAAAACCGGGGGCGAGGGTTGGAATGGCCGTTCGTTCCACGACGGTAGCGTTGGTTTACGATGGGAAGTCGTGTCTGTTCGCGGACCCACAATGAAGACCAATGCCGACGTATCGAATCGTGTGACTTTCGGATTCGCACGTCCTTTGAAAATTCGAAACACCGATACCACGTCTGGGCTGAACAGCAGGCTGACGTGGTCACCAAACCCCCGCACCACCAATCCAGCGACGTACGACAGGTGTGGTCGGGATCAGCAATTTACTCTGATCGCAATGTTGCAATGATTGGTGTCCGC
>CAUZVF010000345.1:0-6224 GCA_963582955.1 Planctomycetota bacterium | reverse complement strand
TGGACGAGTGAGTTTCAGACTCGTCGTTCGCGTTGCTTCGCATCGGTCCTGCGGCAACCGGTCGCGTCTGAAGGTTGCCAGCCGTTTCCTGGATGACATTCAGCCAGAGCAAATCGGCAAGCACGGCGGAAGCGTTTGGCTTTGAAACCTCTTCGTCGATTTGGACGTCAATTCGTTCGAGCCGTTCGGCGACGGACGATGATTCGCCATCGACGAGGCCGTCGACGTCGGTTTGAGCCATTTTTCGTGAGAAGTCCTTGCCGAAGTGAATTAGTACGGCACATCGTTCCAACTCTAACACGCGGCGGCCGTCGTCGCGATCGGTCGCATCGAAGGGTTTCACCACGCGATGAGATTTCAAAGCGGCGATGACTCGTTTCGATTCGGGACTCTTCGATTCATCGACGAAGGCAACTTCAATCATCTTGTTGCCGTCTCGCCAGCCCATCATTTGAGTAGCGGGAACTCCCAGAACGGCGATGAATACCATGGGAAACACAAGCAATACGACAAACGCGCGGCGGTCGCGTGCCAGCAATCGCAAGTCCTTTTTTGTAATTTGCCAGGCACCCATTTGATGAATCGCCGATGTCGTGGTTTCAATTCGCTGCGATCGCCGAAGTCGCAAGAATTTGGGCACTCGTTCTCCCGAAGTCTTGCGACTCCGGCTACGCTAATCTCGCAAGGCGTGTCCCGTCATTTCTAGGAACAGCCGTTCCAGATTCGATTCATTCGTTTCGATCGAACACAATTCCACGTTGCACTCGTCCAAGACTTCGAGAATCTGCCGCAGGTCGTCGTTGAGTCTGATTGAAGAGTCGGTCCGTCCTTTGACGAGCAACAACTGGTCACCGTTGTCAGGCTTGTAGGGCACGGAATCTTGAGATAGCGCGGCTTCGACTTGCGGCATTGTCTCAATTCGATCGACCAGCGCCGGGGAGATCCGCGAGACGCGCAGGTAGATATCGCGTTGCACGGTTTTCAGCAGATCATGCAAGGCTCCGCAAGCGATCATTTTTCCATGATCGATAATTGCAACTCGGCTGCAAATGGCCTCGACCTCTTCCATGTAGTGGCTGGCATACACGATGCCGACGCCCTTGTCGCGCAATTCACGGATGCATTCCAGCAAATGCGCCCGTGACTGCGGATCAACACCCACGGTCGGTTCGTCGAGAATCAACAGCGCGGGTTCATGAAGCAGCGCAATCGCAAAATTCAACCGGCGTTGCATGCCTCCGGAAAACACCTCCGCCAGCTTATGGGCACTGGATTCGAGCCCCGTTGCTTCGAGGACAACTTTGATGCGCTCTCGAAGCTGACCGCCGCGCAGTCCGTAAATCTGTCCGAAAAAGTTAAGATTTTCGTCGGCCGTCAGTTGCGGATAAATCGCCAAGTCTTGAGGGACGATGCCCAGTTGAACGCGCAGCGACCTGTCATTGGCAGTCAGTGGGGTTCCATTGATTTGCACCGAGCCACTGTCTGGTTTCAGCAGCCCGGCAATCATCGACATGGTTGTCGTCTTGCCGGCGCCGTTGGGACCTAACAACCCGAAGACTTCGCCCGTTTCAATTTGGAAGCTGAGGTCGTCGACCGCGACTGTCTCGCCAAAACACTTGCGTACGTGGGAAACTTCCAGCAGGCTCACGTTTGGTTCCGTTTCATGAGAAGTGGTTTCAAAACCGGGAGGGTAAGGTTCCCACCGAGCCGAAACATCGAGAAAAATAAGCTCAGCAGGAGCTTCGCCCTCCCAGAATTTGGTTTTGAAAAACTGCTTCTAAGCAAAACCGACGACGAGTCCGTGAGCGATTGCGACGGTCATTGACGCCGCCAAGCCAACTCGAATGTTGTCGTTCCACCGCGAGTCGATCGACTCGAACACCGCCCCGACAGCTGCGGCCGAGCATCCACAAATGGCCGCTGACAGCCACTCGATATATGGTTGCGCTTCGGCCCAATACGCCAGCGAGGCTAGCGGTGCTCCGATCAACAAGAAACAAATAGAGCCGGCCCACGTCTTGTTTGTGTTCCAAGGCAGTTTCGGTCCGCGTAGCAGGATGCCTCCCAACGTCGCCGATCCGTCACCGAATGCCAGAATGACTAACACCGTCATTCCCAATTCCGCGTGGGCCGGAAACAGAATGAGAGTCATCAGCACGGCACCCGCATACCCAAACACGGCCGCCAACGGATTGCGTTCATCTTTTCTTAGGATTGTGTGAAACTTACTCAGCAGCGCCACGGACAATCCAATCACGACACACCCGGCAATCACTTTGAACGTCGGTGAAAGAGGGTCTTTATGAGGAATAATCCACGAGACAACCGCCAGCAACCCCGGCAACATGTGCCATAACCGACGTTTCAGCTCACTCTTGCTGATCGGCCCGACTTCTCTCAAGAGTAGATTTCTTGACCGATCGACTCCGCGCGACCTTGCGCTCTTAACGTCGTCACGATGACGAACCTCGCGACGTGTCAGCAATTCGTCAGTGGCCATGAATCTACTTTTTCGTCGAACAGATCACAATTTGAATAAGCCCGTGTCACGAATCATCCAACCCACCCAAGAACGTGAGGGATCAACGGATCTCAAATCTCGTTGCTCACAATCCGACTTGGTTTCGGAAACGTCGTCCCGAGACTTCTTATTTGTACGCAGTTTGATAAATGGCCAATCGTGGAAACTAATCCGTACGCGCAGACGGTCTGCATGGTGGCTTCCCTTGTCATCGGAATCTTTAGTGCACGCATTTCAATAAACTTGCCGCGCCAACCTGTTACAACGGTTATGCTGGTTTGGCAACCTACGTCGACTTTGACAGTTCTCATTCGTTTGTGGAATTTGGATTGTGCGGCTCACCGTTTGCGAACCTTGAGTACGCGGCTGTTAAGGGGAATCCCTCCTGCCGACAGTGAATCCCTCCAAGTTGTGGACAATCCGCGCAATTCGGCCGCATTACGGATCGGAAATGCCGTGTGTGATCTATGCAAGCCGATAGAAAAAGTGATATGAACCGTCGTGTGCGGGACTCAAGGATTAAGTTGACGGTTCGCGGGCCATGCTGATCAGCCGAGACAATTTGACGAATTGCCCAAAGTGCGGCTTCGGCGTCGGACTCACCAAAGCCATGATGCTGCAAGCGATGCGGTTAGGGGTCTCGGTTTATTGTGACCAATGCCACCACGAGTGGCATTTCCGGCTTTCGTCCGACCAAAACGGGACGATGTTCACCGCTCCATCTTCGTCCGCATTCAGCCACGCGCGACAGACAAGCGATCAAGAATAGTTCGTCGCTTTCAATTTCTCATGCGCCCGCCTCGTCAGGAATTCACCGTCTTGAAAGTGTGCTGTCGTGGCACGCGCTTCCAACTAACGATGCAGCGGGTTCAGGTCCGCGGCAGGATTTGATACAGTCTGAGTCCGGTTGCTCAACGGTGGAGTGTCCGCGTGGAGAGTTACGTATTATATATTCAGTCATATTGTTTTGATGACTTTACGTCACGAAGACAGGCATCCGCGGCATAGACCAATCCATGTTCATGATTCATAACAATTCCGCGGCATGTTGGCGGGCCGTTGCATTCCTCGTTCTTCTAATTCTCAACCTTAGTGGCCCTGGCGGTCTGCTTGCGGCGGATGGATTGGTATCCAACGCGGCGTTGTTGACGATTAAGAACAGCGAGTTGCGAAAACATGTTTCGGTCTTGGCGAGCGACACCTTCGAGGGGCGTGAGGCCGGAACGGCCGGCGGCCGGGCCAGCGGTGCCTATATCGTGGACCGTCTGAAAAAGCTGGGCGCCCAGCCCGCGGCTGACCAAGGGTACTTCCAAGAATTTGGGTACGGGTACCGCAACATTTTGTGCCGGTTGCCAGGCAGTGATCCGAAATTGAAGCAGAATGTCATTCTTGTCGGGGCTCACTATGACCATGTTGGTTACGGCAATCAAAGAAACAGCCGTGGGCCGATTGGGCAGATTCACAACGGAGCCGACGACAATGCCAGCGGCACGGCCGGACTGCTCGAAATCATCGAGGCATTCCGATCGATGGACCGCGCGCCCAAACGCACGGTCTTGTTCGCATTTTGGGACGCCGAGGAAAAAGGACTGCTCGGTTCGGAACATTGGGTGCAATATCCCACCGTTGCATTGAGCCGCATTCGGCTGACGATCAATACTGACATGATTGGACGTGTCCGTGACCGGCGGCTGATCATCTGGGGAACCCGAACAGCTCCGGGTTTAAGGCGATTTGTCAGCGAGCAAAACCACGGTGCCCTGACCGTGACCTTTCCGTGGGAAGTACGCCGCGACAGCGATCATTATCCGTTTTACACGCGCAGTATCCCATTCCTGATGCTGCACAGCGGCAAGCATGAAGAATACCACCGTCCCACCGACGATCCCGAGACTCTGAACTTTCAAGGTCTGGAAGAAGCATCACGCTTGTTATTTCGTTTAGTCCGTCAAGCCGCCGATGCCCCAAAATTGCCGCAATTCCGCGGCGATGCGTTTGAAGAAACCAAAGCCGTGCGAATACAAGCCGAACGATCCCTGCCGCGACCATCACCTCGGCTGGGTATCGCGTGGGACCACTCGTCACCCGATACAGTATCGCGGCCGGCAAAGGGGATTGTTGAAATCACGAGTGTCGTTGCCGGTTCGCCAGCCGAACGTGCTGACTTACGAGCGGGAGATCAGATCATCGAGTTCGCGGGACATCCAACAAAGAATTTCCAAGACTTTCGCACATTGGTGCTGACGGCACGAAATCCGGTTGCCGTGAAAGTTCGCCGCGACAAATCCGACGAGCTTGTTCTGCTAAACGTGAAACTTGACGGAGAACCCACAAGATTGGGAATCGCTTGGCGAGTTGACGATGCGGAACCGAACTGTGTGATTCTCAATCAAGTCATCCCGGGTTCTCCGGCTGGGGTGTCCGGATTGAAAGTCAATGACCGGGTTTACTCGGTCAATGACATGGCCGTGGCATCCAGCCGAACTTTTTTCGAAATGGTGACGCAAGGTAACGGTTCCTTGAATCTGCGGATCGGCCGCGCCGGTTCGCTCAAGAAAGTCATTGTCAACCTTGTCCCAAGAATCAAAATGCCGCAAGCCGCCTCCCAGAAATCGCCCTGACACAACTGCTGAAATCAGGCTCGACCGACAATTGTCTTGGAAGTTCCACGAGTCAACTCGGCGGGTTACAACAAACGAGCTGAATTGTGCCCGCACGCGACCGTGCCAAGATTCCAATCGATTTTGCACTTGAGGTTGACGAAATCAGCACGTCCGTTACGCTTTCAATGGGCGATGGGACCGGGTGATCAGGTAAGCATTCCACACCATCGCTGGAACTCTTTTTTTCAGGATAGGACTGATGGCAGAAGGTACAATTAAACGGTTGACGGACAAGGGCTACGGTTTCATTGACACCGGAGCGGACAAGGACATGTTTTTTCACATGTCGAACCTCGAAGGGGTCTCGTATGACGAACTCCAAGAGGGACAGCGCGTTTCCTACGACGAAGGGCACGGGCCGAAAGGTCCCCGGGCAGAGAATGTGAAACCGATCTAGTCGGCGAGACATTTTCAAGACATCAGAAAGCCGGCGAACTTCGCTGGCTTTCTGTATTTTTGGCCGGCGAGTGTGCCGGATTTTTGCCGACGCCGATCCGATTCGCACAGGCGATAGGCCGCAATGTACCGTGCGGCAAATGTGTATGATTGGTCGCGAATCGAAATGTTGTCTTGGCATTGTTATTGCAGGCGCCAATTCAATCGGATACCTTTTCCCGATAGAAGTGATTCGGCAACGGGCTCCATGTTTTTGATATGCGTTGAATGGATGGGACTACGGCAGGAATGATTCCCGCATAACGTAACCCAGAAGGGTTGCCGATGCCTCCTGCACGATCCTTTCCAGACCAAAGTCCGTCTGATAATCAACGGGACAAGCACCCGCGATTACGAAAAGACTGTGAAACTCTGTTTACACGTTTTCGTGTAATTACTCTCAAGCGAACGCTTGTAGTCTGTGCCGCACGCTATGGCCGGACGTCTCACATTGACCACTTCTGACATGGGAGATATGCGCCAATGGAAAGTGTTAGTATTGGAATAATCGGTTCTTCCGGGAATTTAATGTCCGTGGTGGTTTTCTCGCAGGGAATTGGAGTAGAGAATGTTGGCTTTTTGGAGAGCCAACATGGATGCCTTGA
>CAUZVF010000344.1:0-6226 GCA_963582955.1 Planctomycetota bacterium | reverse complement strand
AATGAGAAAAAGCTATTCCATGCGATTTACTTCGAACGACACTACCTCCCGAAAACTGAACATAGACGGAGCCAGTCCACACGATTACAATTTAATGTTCCCTCTGCCCTCCACGCCTAAAGAACTGCGTCGTTGCCAACCACCTTCCTTCCTCCACGCCCTCATCCGGAAACGGCATGGCCTCCTCCCGCAACAATTTCCCACAAAGCCTGCCGTGCCTCGGCCTGCTCTATTCGGTCGTCGTATCGGTTGTGGCATCAGTATCCGGATTTGTGGATGCGGCAGAACTGCCAGTCAGTTTTGTCAACGACGTCGTTCCGGTTTTGACAAAGGCCGGTTGCAATGCCGGCGCTTGCCATGCCAAAGCGGGCGGTGGACAGAAGGGGTTTCAACTCTCTCTGCTCGGGTTCGAGCCGCTCGATGACTACGCCCATCTTGTGAAGGAAGGCCGCGGCCGACGTTTATTGCCCGCAGCTCCGCGGCGAAGCCTGATTCTTATGAAAGCGTCGGGGCAGATGCCACACGGCGGCGGCGTGCGACTCGCTCGCAATTCCGAGGGCTACTCGCTGCTCCGCAAATGGATTGAACAGGGTACGCCGTTTGGTACGGGCTCCGAGCCGGAACTGGTGTCCGTCGAGGTTCAGCCGGAACGCGGATTGGTCGGCATGGGCGCTGAACAGCAACTGAAAGTGCTGGCAAAATACTCCGATGGCAAAGTTCGCGACGTCACTCGGCTGGCACTTTACGAATCCAATGCCGAAGCCATGGCGCAGGTGAGCGAACGTGGACTCGTGAAATGTCATGATCTTCCCGGCAAGGTTGCCGTCATGGTGCGTTACCAAGGCCAGGTGGCTGTCTTCAGTGCTGCCGTACCATTGGGCGCGCCGGTCAAGAACCTGCCAGACGCAAAGAACTTTGTTGATGAACACGTCTTCGCCAACCTCAAAGAGTTGGGGATTCCGCCGTCTCCGGTTTGTGACGACGCAACTTTTCTACGTCGAGTGACGCTGGACATCGCCGGACGCCTTCCCACGCAACAGGAAGCAATTGCGTTTCTGGCGAATTCCTCGATCGACAAACGCGATCAGACCATTGAACGGCTGCTGCGTAGTCCGCAGTATGCCGACTACTTTGCGAGCAAGTGGGTTCCGCTGCTGAAAAACCGGCGAGACAAGACCAACGACATCACATCGAACTTCGCGTTTCACGCGTGGATTCGAGACAGCCTGTTGGCCAACGTTCCCTACGATCAATTCGTGCGAGAACTGCTAGCCGCCACGGGAACGGTGATCGGCAACCCACCAGTTGCGTGGTACAAACGCGTGAAAGATCCCAAGGAGCAGCTTGAGGATGTCGCTCAATTGTTTCTAGGCGTGCGGATGCAATGTGCTCAATGTCACCACCATCCTTTCGAACGCTGGAGCCAGGACGACTACTACAGTTTCGCGGCGTTCTTCAGCCAGATCGGACGCAAACCCACAGCGACAAGCGGCGAGGATTTGATCTTTCACAAGCGCGGGACCGCAACCGCGAAGAACGTCAAGACGGGTGAGTCGCTGAGGCCCGCCGCGCTCGGAGACGACATCGGTGAGATCCCTCCGGATGAAGACCCACGACTGCGGCTGGCCGACTGGATGAGTTCGAAGGACAACCCGTTCTTCGCCCGGGCGCTGGTCAATCGCTACTGGAAGCACTTCTTCAAACGCGCCTTGATTGAACCGGAAGACGACATTCGGGACACGAATCCGCCGACCAATCCGGAACTGCTGGCAGCTCTGGAAGAGCACTTCATCAGCAGCGGTTTCGATCTGAAGGGACTCGTCCGGATGATCACGCGTTCGCGGACGTATCAACTGAGTGCCATGCCGAACAAACACAATCGGGCCGATCGACAGAACTACTCACGGTACTACCCGCGGCGATTGCAGGCAGAAGTCTTATTGGACGCGGTCGACGACATGACAGGGGCAACCACGATCTTTGCCAACCTGCCATCCGGAACTCGGGCCATCGCCTTGCCAGACAATAGCTACAATAAGTCGTCGGCGTTTCTCCGAGTCTTCGGCCGGCCAAACAGTCAGAGTGTTTGCGAATGCGAACGCGTTCAAACTTCCAGCCTGGCCCAGAGCCTGCACCTGATTAACTCTTCGGAAATGAAATCCAAACTTGCCGCCGGCAACGGTCGTGCCGCACGTCTTGCGAAGTCCGACAGTCCGGCCGAAGAGAAGATCACCGAGCTGTACCTTGCCGCCTTCTCACGTCAACCGCGACCGGATGAATTGAAAACGGTGCTTGCGTATCTCACTGAACCGCTCGTGGATGCCACGGGTAAGCCGATTGATAAGAACAAAGCCGCCCGTCAGAACTTCCAAGACTTGATCTGGGCGTTAATGAATACGAAGGAATTCCTGTTTAACCATTGAACGAACACACGATTCGCCCATGGCAGAATCATGGGGGCAGAATGATGATGATTCTGCCCCCATCATTCTGCCACTCGCAGGCTTTGATAACGGGTGATTGAGGATAAGATCATGAAAACCATCACCGTTCTCGTCGCGTCATTTTTTGCGGCGGTACTCTTGATGATATCGGCGGTTCGGGCACAGTCGGTCTGCCTGCCGGCTCCGCGTCTGCTGACGACGATGCCGATGGGCGGGCAGGCAGGTACCAAGGTCGAGGTCACGATTACCGGTGACAATATCGAAGACACCGAGGCACTGCGCTTCTCGCACGCCGGTATCACCGCGACTCCCGCGCTCGACAAGAAAGGGCTGCCGTTACCAAACAGGTTTGTGATCTCAATCGCGGACAACTGCCCGAAGGGGATCCACGAGGCCCGAGTGATGACGCGACTGGGTATTTCCTCGTCGCGCATATTCAACGTCGGCACGCTGCCGGAAACGACTCAGGCCAAACCGAACACGTCGCTGAAAACCGCCATGCCGCTGCCGGTGAATTCGATCTGCAATGCGGTGATGACGAAGCAGTCGGTCGATTTCTACACATTCGAAGCGAAGCAAGACCAACGCATTGTCGTGGATTGCGCCGCGAAAGGCATCGATTCCAAGCTCAATCCGGTGTTGATCGTTGCTGATGCCAAGGGAGCCGATCTGCTGGTTGAACGGCGCGGTGGAACACTCGACTTCACAGTGCCGGAAACCGGCACGTACATCATCAAGGTCCACGAACTGACTTATAAAGGCGGACCGCATTACTTTTATCGTCTCGCGGTCAGAGAAGCTGTCATCGGCCAAAGGGTTCCACGACTTCCCGCAACGCAGAATATCAGTTCGTTCTCGTGGCCGCCGCACGGGTTAAAGGTCAAAGCGGCAGTTGCCGAAACGGAACCCAACAACAAGCACGCTCAGGCACAGAAGATCACTCTGCCGTGTGATATCGCCGGAAGTTTTTCCCCCGCAGCCGATGTCGACACTTTCGAATTCACGGCGAAGAAAGGCGAGGTCTGGTGGGTTGAGGTTGCCTCAGAGCGACTTGGTTTGCCCACGGACCCGGCCGTTGTTGTTCAACATGTCAGCGGTGAGGGACCGGCTGAAAAGCTGACCGATGTTGTGGAATTCAGTGACATTCCCAGTCCCGTGAAGGTCTCCAGCAACGGATACTCGTACGATGGCCCGCCGTACAACGCCGGATCAACAGACATCATCGGCAAGCTCGATATCAAGCAGGACGGCGTTCATCGCCTGCGACTGCGTGACCTGTTTGGTGGCACGCGCAACGAACCACGCAACGTCTATCGTTTGATTATCCGCAAGGCGGCTCCGGATTTTGCTCTGGTCGGATGGGCGTTGCACATGAACTTGCGCAACGGCGATCGCAACGCCCTTTCGAAACCGATTGCCCTGCGCGGCGGCACGACGATGGCGATCGAAGTGGTCGTCGTGCGGCGAGACGGTTTCGCCGGTGAGATCGATTTGTTCATCGACGGCCTGCCCGACGGAGTCACCGCCGCGGGCTTGAAAATCCCTGCGGGCAAATCGCGAGGTATTACACTGATTAGTGCTGACCAGAATGCGCCGCGCGGATTGACCAACGCCTCATTCCATGGCCGGGCTACAATCGCCGGCAAAGTCGTTTTGCGTCGATGCCGCATGGCGTCAATGCAATGGCCGGTCCCCGATGCCAGCCAACAAATTCCGAGTCCGCGATTGCTGGCTGACATGCCGGTTTCGGTCGGCGGTTCTGAATTCGCCCCCATCACAATCGCGCCCAATCAGAACAAGGTCTGGGAAGTGACGGCTGGTGAAAAACTCACGGTCCCGCTGGTCCACACGCGCCGCTGCGAATTCTCAGGAGCCAACATTAGCCTGAAGACCTGGAGTACCGGCATCGGAAACGTACCGGCGTTCGATGTCTCTCTGAACGCCGACGCTTCCAAAGCCGTCCTCGATCTGGCCAAACTGAAGACGCCGCCCGGCGACTATGTGATCGCTTTCTATGGCAGCGCCGTCGCAAAATACCGATACAATCTTGAAGAGTTGAGTGCCGCGGAAACAGCACTCAAGCAGGTTCAGCAGGAAGCCATGAAATTAGCGGACGAAGCCAAGGGACTGACGGAAGCCGCAAAGACAGCACCGGACGATCAGGGAGCGGCAGCAAATCAGGCGGCGCAAGCGGCCGCCGAGAAGCACAAGTCGGCAACGGCAGCAGTTGTCAGAGCAGAACAGCGACTGAAGGCGGCGACGGCAAGAGCAAAACCGAAAGACATCGTCGATATCGTCGTGTCGACACCCATCAAGATTCGCGTCAAACCCGCGGAGAAAAAATGACTCATCCATTCAACGCCACATCGAACAACGTCTGCCCAGGGCCGGAAACTCGTCGAGGATTCCTGCGCATGGGACTGGCCGGCTTTGCAACGCTGAGCCTACCGGGCGTTCTGCGCCTGCGAGCAGAAAGCTCCGCGGCGGACGACCGCAAGGAAAAGACCGCCGTGATCATGGTTTGGAAACCCGGCGGATGCTCGCATATCGACACGTACGATCCCAAGCCGCAGGCACCCAGCGAGTACCGTGGCCCGTTCGGTACGATTTCGACGGCAGTGCCCGGCATGCAATTTACGGAATTGCTTCCGTTGCAGGCGAAGATCGCCGACAAGATTACGGTCTTGCGGTCGATGCGCCATGGCAGTCCCGGTCATCCGGCTGGCACGATGCGGATGCTGTCCGGCGACTCGGACACTCGCGACAAGACGAAACCGAAATTGCCGGATTGGATGTCAGTCACCAACTACCTGCGGTCGAAAGCGGGTCCGCGAACGAACCCGCTGCCTGCCTACATCGGCGTCAACGCGCCCACGTCTTACAACGGTCCGGCATACTTGGGAGACGCTTACTCGCCGTTCTCGGTCACGGGAGATCCCAACAAGCCCAACTTTTCCGTTCCGAATATCGGGCTTTCCGATGCCAACGAGGTCAAGCATCTCGGTCGTCGCGCGTCGCTGCGCCAAAACCTGGACACTCTCGAACGCGCCTTCGATCAGGCCGGTGAGTTGCAGGCGCTGGACGAATTCGAAACACAGGCCATGACGCTGCTGACGAATCCGAAGACCAAGGAAGCATTCGATCTGAGCAAAGAAGACGACCGCACGCGCGACCGTTACGGACGCAACACCTGGGGACAGCAATTGCTAATGGCCCGCCGTTTGGTGGAAGCCGGCGTCGAAGTCCTGACATCCAGTCTACGCGGCCCGCTGTGTGGCCGTGTCAATAACTGGGACGATCACGCTGTCAATCATCACGTCTTCGATGCACTGCGATTCCGTGCCCAGGCCTACGACCAGGCAGTTTCCGCCCTGATCGAAGACATTCACGAGCGCGGCCTGGCCGAACGAGTGTTGGTTGTCGTCACGGGCGAATTCGGCCGAACTCCCAAGATCAACTACCAGCCCAGCACGGGCGCCGGAAACGCCAGCGCTCCGGCCGGCACAAAGCAACCGGGCCGAGATCACTGGGCTCGAGCTTTCTCGAACATCTGGGCGGGAGGCGGCATCGATACGGGCCGCTTCATCGGAGCCACCGACAGACTTGGCGAAGACTCGATCAAACGTATCTGCGGTGCCGGAGATTTCCTGGCAACCATCTATCACCACCTGGGCATTGATTCGTCAAAGATCGCGATCAAGGATTTCAACGGCCGCCCAACACCCATCGTCGACCACGGGAAACCCATCCCCGAGTTGATCGGTTAGCCCAGCCCGCGACTT
>CAUZVF010000343.1:0-6227 GCA_963582955.1 Planctomycetota bacterium | reverse complement strand
CAGCCAGCTTTCTTTATCGTCCCAGTCATAGCTCATCAGGATCAGCGTCCCAAACGTGCCTGTCTCTTCGATCAACATCATCAAGCGTCGCAAAACCTCGTCGACGTCGCCGGCGATGATTTGTTCGGTCATCAGAAAGTCGAGCTGGCATTCCGAGTCCGGCATTTCGGGATTTCGCTTGTACATCTTGCGGCCCAGTCCCTTGTCGAACAGCCGACCAATGTATTCGTAGTTCTGACCCAACGAATTCGTTCGAGCCAGATTGACGGCCTCTTCGGTCGTATCGGCCAAGAAGATCGAGCGAGCGACTTTCCAATCGGCGCGGTTCGGTTCGCGACCGGCTTCGCGGGCAGCCGTTTCGTAAGTTTCCCATTGGTTGGCAACGACGTTACCTGTAATCAAGCAATGTGAGAACGGTTGATAACCACGTTCGCCCGCGACCTTCATGGTGTAGGAATTCATGCTCATCGCGGGCATCGCGATCGGTGGATGCGGTTGTTGATAGGGTTTGTGGATGAATCCGATCAGCGTTTCGGTGTCAACGTTCTCCTCGAGTTTGAACTGCCAGTGTTTACCGTTGTGTTCGTACGGCGGATCGCTGGCCCACAGTTTCAAGATGCAATCCATGGACTCGCGGGCCATTTCGCCGCCCAACTTCGGATCAAGTCCGTAGAGTTCATGGTCGGCCGTGACGCTGCCATTGCCAAAACACAGATTGAGCCGTCCTTTGGAAAGATGATCCAGAAACGACAACCGGCTGGCGACGTGCGCCGGATGGTGCTGGTTCAAACAAACGGGGGCCGGACCCATGCGAATCCGGTTCGTCTCGCCAAGTGCCCGCGCGATGAAAATCTCGGGCATCACGATGGTTTCATATTTCATCGTGTGATGCTCGCCGATCCAGAATTCGTCGAAACCCAATTCTTCGGCTTTGACAATCAGTTCCAAGTCTTCGTCGTATCCCTGGGCCAGTGGCTTGTCGGGCGAGTGGAACGGCATGATAAACATGCCGTATTTGATAGATTGCGAACTGCTCATCAGCAAACTCCAAATCAGGGTGTTTGGGCAAATCGTTGACAGTGGTCGGCGGTCACTTTTATACTAACTGCAGGGATAAGCTAACCGCAGATCTCCATCGTATCAAGGATTGCGGTTTCGCGAACCGAGGGTCCACGTTGCCTTCTGAGGATTCTGACTCGTGATTGGTCGTGCTGCATTCAACCTGTTCTTAGCGATGGTACTTGGCTGTCGCTGCGCCTTGCCGAGTCAGTCCGCATTCGCCACACCTCCATCAGACGGATTGATCTTGTGGCTCGACGCTGACGACATCGACGCTGACGCAGATCCGTCTAACAATCCGCGGCACGGCACGCCCGTCACACGTTGGGCTGACAAAAGCGACCGCGGCAATCACGTCGAGCAAGACTCGCCCGAGTGGCAACCGACTTTCCACACGAAAGGACTTGGCGAACGTCCCACCATTCGTTTTCATGGCGACGATCTGCTGGACCGGCCCCGTTTCAAAGGACTATCGACCGGAGATCAGTTGTTTCATGTGCTGATCGTGATGAAGGCGCCTGCAAAGTCTTCGCATGCGGCACAGCGGCTGATCGATTTGAACTCGCGCGACGAGGGTTCGAACGAGTCCCCCAAGCGAGCTGGTTTCTGGGTCGGATTTCAGCAGGGACGCGGAAAAGTACGCCTCGGCATCCACAGCGGCGACGAGGGGGAAGGACAAAGCATCGCGTGGAACGACAAAGCCAATCTGGTCGAAACCGTCTACAGCGGCGAGCAATCCTTCACGATTCACGTCAACGGAAAGCGCGATCAACGAGCTGTCTTCAACGGGACTCACTTTTTAGGTTTTCGCAAACAGGTCACACTCGCGATCGGCCAGCACTTCGCGGCCGAATCGAACCAGGCAACATTTTATCAAGGCGACATCGCCGAGGTTCTGGTCTACAACCGTCCGTTGACCGCGACTGAAAGATACGAAACCGGAAAATACCTGGCCGACAAGTACTCGTTGAAGACCGAATTCCGCCCGATCCCTCAGTTTGAAAAGGACGTGCGACCGATTCTGGCTCGTCGCTGTCACGGCTGTCACGGTGAAGAAACGCGCGAGGCTGAACTTGACCTGCGTACGGTTTCGGCGATGCTCCGCGGCGGAAAAGCGGGGCCGATCATCGTTCGCGGATTCCCTGACCGCAGCGAAATGATCTCGAGGATCGAAGCCGACGAGATGCCGCCCGAGGGTGAAGATCGATTGACGTCCGATGAAAAGCGAATCATCCACGACTGGGTCGAAGCCGACGCGCCGTCAAACGAAGCCACCGTTGTTGCAATTGCCGATTCGAAGATCACCGAGAAGGATCGACAACATTGGGCCTATCAGAAGCTCGTCGATCGTGAAGCACCCAACGTGAAGCAACTCGATCGAGTTGGTAACGCCGTGGATCGATTTGTCCTCAAGAAGCTGGAAGAGAAGGAGCTGACGTTTTCAACCGAAGCCGATCGAGTCACATTGATCCGTCGTGCATACTTTGACTTGATTGGACTGCCGCCATCACCGATGGACATTGACGCATTCGTTAATGACGACAAGCCCAAAGCGTACGAGCGACTCATCGATCGGCTGTTGGCTTCAAAACACTACGGAGAACGTTGGGGGCGATACTGGTTGGATGTGTCCGGATCCGTCGACCTGCACGGCAGCGACAACGACTTCAATATCATCAAGCCATTGGAAGGCAAATGGCGCTTCCGGGACTACGTGATTCGATCGTTCAATCAAGACAAGCCGTTCGACAAATTCCTGATCGAACAACTGGCCGGTGACGAACTTCACGACTGGCGAAACGCCGAGAAATTCACGCCGGAAATCGTCGAGTCGCTAGTTGCCACGAATTTCCTGTTATGTGCCAACGACGATACTTCTCAGAACGAATTGAACACACCCGATATTCGCCATCACGTTTTGCAACGAACGACCGAAGTCGTTGCCGCGAATCTGCTGGCCCTGACGGTGATGTGTTCGAAGTGCCACGATCACAAGTACGAGGCGATCTCGCAGAACGATTACTACCGGCTCGAATCTATTTTCGCACCGGCGTTTAACGTCCGCCATTGGGTGACTGCAACAAATAAGGGCCGAGCCGACATCTCGGACAAACAGAAAGCAGAAATCGATCGGCTGAATGGGGAAATCGACGCGAAGGTCAAGAGCCTAAAGTCACGGGAGTCTGAAATCCGTGGCGGATACGGAGCGAAGCTCTTCGACGAGAAGTTGGCGAGCGTTCCAGAGTCGGACCGAGCATTGGCGAAGACGGCCGTTCAAACTCCAGCCGACAAACGCAACGACGACCAGAAACAATTGGTATCGAAGTATGGAGCCGCTCTCACGGTCAAACCGGAAGAAATCAATGCCGCATTGAGCGAACAGCACAAGGCCGACCTCGCGGATATCACCAAGCAAATCGGCGAGTTGAATATGAAGCGGCAAGCGTATGGCACGATCCAGGTTGTGTGGGAACCCACGACTCCGCCGCCGACATACGTGTTGCGTCGCGGCAATTACCTGCGTCCGGGTCTTGAAGTTGAACCGGCGCTGCTAAGCATCCTCCGCGAACCACATCACCGTACAAAAACAGTCGAAAGGCCGGCTGGACAATCCAGCGGCCGGCGTTTGGCATTTGCAAAACAGTTAACCGATTCGAATTCGCTGGCGGGACAATACGTGGCTCGTGTTTTCGTGAATCGAATCTGGCAACAAGTGTTTGGCAGAGGTATCGTTGCGACCAGCGACAATTTCGGCGTATCAGGTTCGCGGCCCACGCATCCGGAGTTGCTGGACTGGCTGACGTTCGAATTCATAAACAACGGATGGCGAGTCAAGTCGATCGTCAAAAACATGATGATGTCGCACGCCTATCGGCAAGAATCGACACAACGTCCGAACTCGAGCAGGGCCGCACAAATTGACCCGGAAAACAACTTGCTGTGGAGAATGAATTTAAGACGCGTTGAATCGGAATACATTCGCGATGCGATGCTTACCGCCAGCGGCAAACTCGACCGTTCGATGTTCGGCCTACCTCTGCCGCTGAACGCGCGGCCGGATGGCATGGTTGTGATCAACGAAACCGCCTTACCAACTCCGACTTCGAAATGGCGACGCAGCATCTATGTGTTGGCTCGCCGCAATTATCATCTGACGATATTGCGGATCTTCGATCAGCCGATCGTCGCGCGCAACTGCACGGTGCGGAAGCCTTCGACCGTCGTGACTCAATCATTGACGCTGCTGCATGACGATTTTGTGTTGGAACAGGCTGGTTACTTCGCCGAACGAGTTGCAGGGAGCAGTGCGGGCGACAATCCTAAAGATCAAGTCGCAACGGCATTCCGAATTGCGATCGGACGCCAACCGACGGATGAAGAGACGCGTTGGTGTTCCGGACTGATCGAACGGCAGAGGAAGCGATACACGAAAGACGGCTCAACAAAAGCCGAAGCCCGCCACCGGGCGCTGGCACAATTGTGTAAAGTCCTGTTCAATACAAATGAGTTTTTGTATGTCCAATAGTTTAAACGCAAGCCAACGGCGAGCGCGTCGCTCACACGCTAGAACTGCCGCGCTCGCCGCTGGCTCGCGGTTAAACGAACATCACGTTCGATAACGAAAATTACGGTCGATGATATGAACCAATCCAACTTTCCAAGAATCTCGCGGCGGCAGATGCTCGAAGTCGGAGCCTTAGGGTTCGGTTCGGTCGCCCTTTCATTTCTTAGTCGTGAAACGACGGCTCGGGCAGAATCGACTCATGCCGACAACTTGTTGCCCAAGCCCGGCCACTTTGATGCTCCCGCCAAAGCGGTCATCATGATGATGCAAAACGGCGGCCCCGGTCAGATGGACCTGTTCGATCCGAAGCCGGAACTCACAAAGTTCAGCGGAAAGATTCACACCGAAAAAGTCGAGATGTTTCAGCCGGGCAGTGAAGGCAACACGTTGCTAGGCACTCCGTTGAAGTTCCGCAAGTACGGGCGCAGCGGAATCGAGATGGCCGAGATTTTGCCCAACATCGGCTCGGTCGCCGATGACATTTGCCTGGTGCGGTCAATGTACAACTATCACAACAACCACACCGAATCGCTGGTCGCGCTGAACACCGGCAAGATCTTTCAAGGCCGGCCGGCATTGGGATCTTGGATTAGTTACGGACTCGGAACGGAGAACCAGAATCTTCCCGCTTACATCGTGCTCCGCGATCCGGCTGGATACAACACCAGCGGAACGCTGCTTTGGCAAAACGGCTGGATGCCGGCTCTGTATCGTGGCACCGAAGTCCGAACCAGTGGCGTTCCCGTGTTGAATCTGAATCCCAGCAAGGCCATTCCGGCAGACGTTCAACGCGACAACTTGGATGTGTTGGCGAAATTGAATCGACGCCACCAGAAAAACTTCGCCTACGAATCTTCTCTGGAAGCCCGCATTCAGAACTACGAGTTGGCAGCCCGCATGCAGTTGGCCGCCGCCGCGACGTTGGATCTGTCCAACGAAACCAAAGCAACACGAGCCATGTACGGGCTCGATAACGACGCCACTGCCAGCTATGGCTTGCGGTGTTTGATGGCGCGTCGGTTGGTCGAGTCCGGTGTGCGCTTTGTCCAAATCATGCCTCCCGCCAAACCGAATTCGCAGCCCTGGGATGCTCATGGGAATTCGAAAACTGACAACGAAAAGATAGCGGCAAAGTGTGACCAGCCGTCAGCCGCGTTGATCAAGGACCTGAAGCAGCGCGGTCTACTGGACAGCACGATCGTGTTATGGACGGGTGAATTCGGACGTCTGCCAGTTTCGCAAAACGGCAAAGGCCGCGATCACAACCGCAACGCGTTTAGCGCGATTTTGGCAGGAGGCGGCTTCAAAGCCGGTCACGTCCACGGAGCCACCGACGAAATCGGCTACAAATCGGTCGAGCAAACCGTCAGTGTTGCCGATTTGCACGCGACGCTGCTGCATCAATTGGGATTCGATCACAACCGGTTATCCTACCGTCATCACGGCAGCGACGAGACGTTGACTGACTCCCGCGTTTCCAACGCCCGCGTTGTTAAAGAGGTGTTGAACGGTTCGCTCAGGTTGTAGACTGATTGGGAAAGTCCGAAATTGAGATTGGCGAGCGGCATGCGTCAGCGTGCCGGCGGAACGCGAACGGCAACAT
>CAUZVF010000342.1:0-6237 GCA_963582955.1 Planctomycetota bacterium | reverse complement strand
GGCTGCGTTTTCCATCTTGGTTCCCGGCGGCAGTGTGTACGACGGCGACGGGCAAAACGGGACTGCCGCGATTCTTGCCGACGTCATCACGCGCGGCGCCGGTGACCGCGACAGCAAACAGCTTTCCACCGATCTCGACAATCTTGGCGTCCAACGTGGCGAAAATGCCGGGTGTAACCATCTGGTTTTTCGTGGTGCGACACTGGCCGAAAACTTGCCGGACGCATTGGCGATCTACGGCGATATCGTGCGCCGGCCCCATTTGCAGGCCGATCAATTTTCGGCGGCGAAATCAGGAATTGAACAGTCGCTGCGGGCCATGGAAGATGAACCGCGGCAGAAGATCATGTCGGAATTGAAGCGGCGTTGTTATCCGCAGCCGTGGGGCAGGCCGACCGATGGCACGCTGGACGAGTTGCCGAATATCACGGCCGCGGGAATGACTTCGCATTACGAAAAGCACTTTCATCCGAACGGAACGATCATCGGCATCGCCGGCAATGTCGACGTCAAACGGATCAAGGACACGATCGAGCAAGTGTTTGGTAATTGGAATGAAAAACCGGAACCGACAATCGAAACCGGTGACCGAGGCCTGTCGGTCGATCACATCAACCACAAATCGGCTCAGTTGCATATCGCGATTGCGTATGACGCCGTTCCCTTTTCGAGTCCCGACTACTACGCGGCTTGGGCTGCCGTCAACGTTTTGGGTGGTGGTATGAGCTCTCGGCTGTTCACGGAAGTGCGTGAAAAGCGTGGATTGTGTTATTCCGTTCATGCATCGCTGAACACGCTGCCGAAAGAAGGCCGCGTTGTGTGTTATGCCGGCACATCCGTGGGACGTGATGAGAAGACTGAAGAATTAGACGTCAGCACGGCACAAGAGACGTTGGATGTGACGGTCCAAGAAATGGTGCGCCTGGGCGAAGGCATCGAGCAGGCGGAATTGGACCGTTGCAAAGCGCGGGCAAAAAGCTCGTTGATCATGCAACAGGAATCCACGATGTCCCGGTCGGGATCGGTTGCATATGATTGGTACTACTTGGGACGTGTGCGAACTCTGTCAGAGATTCGCGACACGATTGACGCATTAACGGTTGACAGTGTGTTGGATTACGTTCACCAACACCCGGCGCGCAACTTCACGGTGTTGACAATCGGACCGCAAGCCCTGAATCCGCCTGAGGAGGATCCGAGTTGAAGTTTCATCAAACCACACTGGATAACGGACTCCAGGTCATTGCCGAGTTGAATCCCAACGTCCACAGCGTCGCGATTGGATACTTCGTCCGCACGGGATCACGCGATGAAACGACCGAGGTTGCCGGCGTCAGCCACTTTCTCGAGCACATGGCCTTCAAGGGCAACGAGCAATTCTCGGCCGACGACATCAATCGGATGTTCGACGACATCGGTGCCGACTTTAACGCTCAGACCAGCGAAGAGGTGACTCTGTTTTATGCCGCGATTCTGCCGGAATACTTGCCGCAAACATTCGAACTGCTGTCAGTGTTGCTCTATCCGTCTCTGCGGCAGGATGATTTCGACATGGAAAAGAAAGTCATCCAGGAAGAAATCGGAATGTACGCCGACATGCCGTTTTGGACGGCTCATGAACGAGCGATGGAATTGCACTTTGCCAGCCATCCGCTGGGCCGCAGCATCCTGGGAACGGCCGGTTCCATCGAAGCGTTGACGTCCGATCAAATGCGGCAGTACCACGCCGAGCATTACCGTGGTGGCAGCATCACGCTGGCGGTCGCGGGAAACACCGATTGGGACCAAGTGTTGGAACTCGCGCATCGCCACTGCGACAACTGGCCGGCGGGTAACTTCGATCGGCCGACCGGCGAAGCGACGCCTCAAGGCGGGACCAAATGCGTGGCGAAGTCCGATAGCCTGCAGCAGCACGTTTTGAGAATGGCTCCGGGACCAAGTGCCCGCAACGAACTGCGCTACGCGGCCAAATTGATGTCCGTCATCGTCGGAGACGATTCGAACAGCCGCATGTATTGGGACGTCGTCGACCCCGGCCACGCCGAAGCGGCCGAGATGGGCTATCACGAATACGACGGCAGTGGTTGCTACGTGACGTATCTCGGCTGCGAACCGGAAACGGCAATGGACAACCTGAATCGTATCGAGGCGATCTTTGAAGCCGTCAACCGTGACGGGATCACGCAAGATGAATTGGATCAGGCAAAGAACAAAGTCGCATCGAGCATCGTGCTACGCAGCGAACGCCCGATGGGCCGGCTGTCGTCGCTCGGCGGCAATTGGGTGTACCGCCAGAACTATCAAACGGTCGAAGATGACTTGAACACAGTCCGTTCAATTTCGACTGCAGACATTCAAAAACTGCTGGAAGCGTATCCGCTGACAATGGCAACAACCATCGGCGTCGGCCCCCTGGAATCGCTCGCAATTTAGTTGGTCGCTGCCAACTACGATCAATCTGGCCCGAGCGAGCGTCCCACATGGCTCGATCTAGCCGACCGCAAACTCGACGAAGCCGTCTTTGCCGCCTAATGTGGCATACTCGCGTTAGATTGAAGTTCGACGAGAGATTAAGGGTTTGCACTATGTACCGCGAAGCAATTCGAATTCGCGCCGCAGCGCTTGAAGTTCCCATCGCTGCTCCCAAGAGAGCCGGGCTCCGATTTGACCTTGTGTTCGTTCATTCGTTTCGCGATCAATCCACTCCACGGCCTTCGCGAACCAGACTTTCGCCTCGTGGGTCTGGCCCAGCTTGTGTTTGGCCATCGCCAGTAATAGCCAGTCCCAGGCAGAACCGCCCTCGTTCGACAATTCAATTGACTGTGTCAAATGCGCGGAGGCGGCTTCGAATTGGCCAGCGCGGTAACAGGCGGCGCCCAACGTGTTGAGAACAGCACCGCGGTTCGGAGATTCCTCAAGGAGTCTCTCACCTAACTGCACGAGCCGTTTCGTATCCGCGACCGAATCCGGGGACACGACACAGGTCCATACCGCCAAGTTGACGAAATTCCAGTCGTCACTTTCTTCGACTCCCGCGAGTAGTCGTGAGCAGATTTGGCGGAACTCTGTTGTGTCTCCGTTGGCCAATCGCGAAAGCGCAAACGAATAGCCTAACTGTCGTTCGCTGGCTCCCAGCTCGCTGGCTCTCGCGAAGTGAATTGTGGCCAAATCCCATTTGCTGAGTTCAGCGAAGGCATGAGCCCGACGTCGATGTAACTCCATTCTTTCAGGTTGTCGCTTGATCAACGGCCCCAAATGCCAGGCGACACCGTGCCAGTGCCGTTGAATCCGGCAGTCCAATAACTCGTGCTGATGCCAGACCGCCACTTTTTCCGGTGGACACATAAAGTCATTCGTGTACTTGCGCTGAAGTGATCGCCAATTCTTTTCGAACTCGATGGAATCCAACGCGATGAAACTGCCTGAGTCCAACAGCCGACGTGCCGTGAGCAATTCCGCCAAGCTTTCGAGGTCTTCGACCGGTCTCGAATCAAGAGGCAATTGGAACAGTCGGGCGCTCGCATCCATACAAATCGTTAACAGGCGGGTCCCATCCGAGCTGATTGAGGCCTTCCTAACCCAAAAGCCGTGCGTGAAAGGCGGGGTCACCGGTTCTCCCGTGGCCGCATCCCAAACCCGCGCGGTTCGGTCATCACTGGCCGTCGCGACTCTCAGCCCATCGGCGCTAAACTCGGCAAAAAGGAGGTCACCGGCATGTTGCAATGGCTGAGTCAGTGGGTTCCCCGAATCGGCATCCCAGACGCGGGCGCTGTCGTCAAAGCTCGCTGTGACAACTCGACGACCAACAGGATCGAATGAGATGTGTCCAACGCCATGACCGTGCATGAGCAGAGGCGTTACCGGATCACCGGTGGATGTGTCCCAAATGCGTGCTTGCCCACCGCCTTCACCAAGCTGTTCACCACACGCCGTGGCGATACGAGATCCGTCGGGACTAAACGTCGCGCTAAAAACGGGCCAGTTGTGATCGATTGGTTTGCCAACTTGGTCTCCCGTTTGTGCATCCCATAAACGGACCGTCGAACCGCTGATCGTCACAATCAACCGGCCATCTGGACTAAAAGATGCGGAACCCACATTGGCGTCGTGCTTGAGTGCAGGCATCGCCGCTCTACCACTTGACCAGTTCCATACCTGTGCTGTGCGATCCGCGCTCGCGGTAACAACTCTGTCACCTTCTGGATTGAACGTCGCGCTATTCAAACTGGCCGAGTGCTCAAGTTTTTGATTGGCGGGTTCGCCGGTCGCTGCATCCCAGACACGTGCCGTTCCATCAGCACACGCGGTGACGACTAAATCGTCTGTTGGGTGAAACGTCGCAAACGTGACTCGACCATTGTGTTGCAAAGGGGGTGTCACTGCGGCACCCGTATCGGAATTCCAAACCCGAGCCGTCTCATCATAGCTGGCCGTAACAACGCGGCTTCCATCCGGACTGAACGCCGCCGCCCTGATGCGCGCGGAGTGACTCAGTTTTTGGACGTTTGGTTCGGCAGCCGCTAAGTCCCAAATTCTTGCCGTTCGATCCCGTGAGCCAGTCACAATACGGTGACCGTCCGGACTAAACGCAACATGGTCGACGGGTCCGCCATGCACGAGGTGTGCAACCACCGGTTCACCCGTAATCACATCCCAAACATGAGCCGTTCCTGCATGGCAGGCTGTGACGATTCGCCGGCCATCCGGGCTGAACGAAATCCGTCTTACTTCACCAGGGTGCTTTAGCGGAGCGATCAATGCCTCGCCAGTTTGAGCGTCCCACACGCGGACTGTATCGTCATCACTCGCCGTCGCCAGTCGACGTCCGTCGGGGCTGAATTCGGTGTGCGTGACCATATCGATGTGCTTGAGCGGAGGCATCAGCAATCGACCGTCACCGGCATCCCACACACGTGCGACAAAATCATCGCCGGCAGTGACGACACGTTGGCCATCGGGACTGAAACAGGCAAACGTGACGTTCCCATCGTGACGGAGAGGATCGGCGACCGCCGCGCCGGTTGCGGCATCCCAAAGTCGAGCCTCGCCACTTCCGAAATAGGCACGAACCGGCTTCCCACAAGCAGTGACAAGGTGGTGTCCGTCGGGACTGAACGCAACGCAGTGCACTCCATACGGATGTGCTAATGGTGGAGTAACAGGTTCACCACTGGCGGCATCCCACACGCGCACGGTCTTGTCTTGGCTCGCGGTCGCGACGTGGGTTCCGTTTGGGCTAAAGATGGCATGCGAGACCGCTGCGTCATGATTCAGCCGCACAAACGCCGGCTCATCAGATGCCACAATCCAGACGCGTGCCGCTCCGTCGTCGCAGGCCGTCACGACAAGACCAGCATCAGCGTTGAACGATGCGTGCAGAACGAGTCCCGCGTGGCGAAGAGGAGGCGTCAATGCTTCGCCGGATTCTGTGTCCCAGACACGAGCCGTCTGGCCGGCACATGTCACGACTCGCAAGCCGTCGCTGCTAAATTGTGCGTCGAGCACCGACTCGGTGTGAAACCAAATTTGGACCGGCTTAGGAGATTGCTGTAAGACCGATGCGATCCGGTAACGGTGCATCTTTTCGCGTAACGGATTATTCTTGTCCAACCTCAAAGCCTCGACAAAGTGAGGCAGCGAGCCCAAGAGGTCGCCTGCATCCATGAGCCGCACTCCATTCGCGACGTATTGGCGAACTAATCGATCCTGCGACTCATGCTGTGCCGCGACGGCAACGGCGCGAAGACCTCGTTCCCGATGCGCCGTCCACATCGCGCCAATCGCGGCCGCAACCAGCAGTGCGAACACCATTGCAATCAAGCTTGCCACAACCGGATTACGCCGGCACCAGCGGCTGAAGCGGGCGGTGCGACCTAACGGACGAGCCACGATCGGCTCGTGACGCAGGTATCTCCCCAGTTCGTCAGCCAATTCGCCCGCGGAACCGTAGCGCCGGTTGGTGTCCTTCTCCAAACACTTGAGGCAAACGGTTGCCAAGTCGAGGTCAACGGCTGGATTGTGCTGCCTGGGAGTGGCCGGTTCTTCCATCAGCACTTGCCTGAGCGTCCCCATGACACTGTTGGCCTGGAATGGAGGACGGCCGGTCGCCAAGTAATAGAGAATTGCGCCCAGTGAATAAACATCGGCCAGTGGTCCAACTTCGTCGACATTGCCAGCCGCTTGTTCCGGCGGCATGTAGCTGGGAGTGCCCATGATTTGCCCGTCGGTCGTCAAACC
>CAUZVF010000341.1:0-6244 GCA_963582955.1 Planctomycetota bacterium | reverse complement strand
GACGGGCCGAGCCGATCACGAACTCGATCTGAAAGCCATGAAAGCCGGGGCTACCGACTATCTCGTTAAGAACGCCTACGATATTTCGGAATTGGAACGTTGTATCCGCTATTCGCTGGAACAGCACCGGCTGCTGAAAGAATTGGAACGTGAACGATACCTGTTGCATGCGTTGTTGGAAAACCTGCCGGACAACATCTACTTCAAAGACAAGAAAAGTCATTTCGTCCGTCTCAGCCGATCGCTGGCCGCACGGTTGGGATTACAAGATCCTTCCGAAGCCATCGGCAAGACGGATGCCGATTTCTTCACGCCTCAATACGCACGGCATGCTTTTGACGACGAACAAAAGATGATCGAAACCGGCGAACCCGTCGTCGGAATTGAAGAGCATCCGACGTGGCCGGACGGTTCGGTATCTTGGGTTTCGACGACGAAAGTGCCACTCCGCAACAAGCTCGGTGAGGTTGTCGGTACGTGTGGAATGTCACGCGACATCACGCGGCGAAAGCAAAATGAAGAGGCGTTACGCGAAGCCAAGGAGGCGGCCGAAGCGGCGAATCGTTCCAAGAGTGATTTCTTGGCCAACATGAGCCACGAGATTCGCACACCGATGAACGCAATTCTCGGTATGACCGAATTGGTGCTCGACACCGAATTGAATGCGATGCAATCGGAATACCTGTCGATGGTCGATGCCAATGGAAAAGCATTGCTGTCGTTGATCAACGACATTCTGGATTTCTCGAAAATCGAAGCCGGCAAGCTGGAATTGAATGTCTCGGCGTTCGACGTCCGGGAAATCATCGGTGACACCATGAAGTCGCTCGCTCTGCGGGCACGAAACGGCAACCTGGAACTCGCTTGCCACTTCGCGCCCGATATTCCATCGCGTCTGATCGGTGATTCGGGGCGGTTGCGGCAGATCGTAATCAATCTGGTCGGCAACGCGATCAAGTTTACCGAGCAAGGAGAAGTTGTCCTCGACGTTGCCTGTGCCGAGACAACGGGCGAGCAAATCCAGTTGCACTTTCGCGTCACCGACACGGGAATCGGGATCCCCAAGGACAAAATCGAATCGATCTTCGGCAAATTCATCCAAGCCGACATGTCGACAACCCGCAAATACGGTGGTACTGGGCTGGGTTTGGCCATTGCGTCGGCACTGATCGAAGCCATGGACGGACGTGCGTGGGCGGAAAGCGAACTCGGCCGCGGCAGCACGTTTCATTTCACGGCCAGTTTCGGCATCGCGTCCGATCATGGGCTCGCGCTCGATCCCGGCAAGACTGTCCGCGGCACGCGCGTGCTGGTCGTGGATGACAACAAAACAAACCGGATGATCCTCGACGAGATCTTGCAAAACTGGGGCATGCAGCCGACCTGCTGTGCCAGTGCCGACGATGCCTTGAAAGTATTGCGGCAGGCGGCCGATCACGGACAGGCATTTTCGCTAATTGTCTCGGATGTCAACATGCCGGGATGCGATGGCTTTACGCTGGCGGAATCTGTCAAGACCGACGCGATGATTTCCGGGTCCGTCATCCTCATGCTTTCCTCCGGAGACCGCGCTGGAGACGTGGAACGTTGCCGGAAACTTGGGCTGGCCGGATACCTGACGAAACCCGTCAAACAGTCGGAATTGTTCGACGCCATCATGCGGGCATTGGAGATTACAAACGCCGAAGATGAGCCATCATTGGATTTGGAGAGCGACGTCAAACGCGTGAGGCCGTTGCGAGTGCTGTTGGCCGAAGACAGCCATGCCAATCAACGGCTGGCCGTGGGATTGTTGGAACGTTGGGGGCACGACGTGGTCGTGGCAAATAATGGACGGATGGCCGTCGACGCCGTCGAATCGGATGAATTTGATTTAGTTCTAATGGATGTCCAGATGCCGGAAATGGACGGTTTGGACGCGACCGTTGCCATCCGCGAAATGGAACGCCGGACCAACACGCACATCCCCATCATCGCAATGACGGCTCACGCACTGAAAGGCGATCGTGAACAGTGCCTCGAAGCGGGGATGGACGATTATCTGTCCAAGCCCGTGAGCGGTGCCGAGTTGTTTGACATGATCGGTAAGTTTTTCTCTGCCGACGAAATCTCGGCCGATGAACTGGACCGGAAAACGCCAGCAGTGGCAGTGCCAATTACTGGCGAAGACGTGTTGGATTGGTCGGCAGCGTTCAAGGTCGTGCAAGGAGACGAGGAACTGTTGCGCGATGTTGCCGCGGCCTTTCTTGAGGAATGTCCCACGGTGATCGATGCGATCGACCGGGCAATCCGAGAATCCGATGCAAAGCTGCTGCGCAGGTCGGCGCACACACTGAAGTCAGCGTTGAAAACATTCGGTGCCCATGCGGAATCCGACTTGGCCGTGCAGCTTGAAGAACTTGGCAGGAGTGGCCGGTTGAAAAACGCAGGGCAATTGTTTGATAATCTGAGATCACAAGTTGATGGGATTTGTAATATCCTTGCCGCTTTCGTCGCACGTGAATTCGTTCCGAGATCACAGCCCACCGCCGATTAGAGACATCCCCAATGCCAACCGTACTGATCGTCGATGATTCCGCGACTGACCGCCAACTGGCGGGCGGATTGCTGACGAAACACGGTGATTTTCAAATTGTTCATTCATCGGATGGCCAGGAAGCTCTCGAAAAGATCGAACAGCATATTCCCGATATCATCGTGACCGACCTGCAAATGCCCAGACTGGACGGATTGGAATTGGTCGGACGTGTCAAAGCCGAGTTCCCACTGATCCCCGTCGTCCTGATGACGGCGAAAGGCAGCGAGGAAATCGCCGTTCAAGCCTTGCAACGTGGCGCTGCCTGCTATGTTCCCAAACGCCGGCTGGCGGAAGACTTGGTCGATACAATCCGCCGAGTTCTCTCGGCGGCAAGGCTGGATCGTAACCATTCTCGGCTGATGCACCGTGTCACGGCGAGTACGACGTCGTTCGTTTTGCACAATGACCCCGAACTGATTCATGCGCTCGTCAATCACCTGCAACAGTCAATCCGCTGTGTCAAACTGTCAGACGAAATGGAACGGCTGCGAGTTGGTATCGCGTTGGAAGAAGCGCTGTTGAACGCGTTTTATCACGGCAATCTCGAGATCAGCTCGGAACTACGAGAATTGGAAGACAGTTCGTACGAAGAACTAGCGCAAGTTCGTTGTCAGGAAGATCCGTACCGCGAACGCCGGATTTTTGTTGACGTCAACTTAACGCGCAACGAAGCCACCTACGTGATTCGCGATGAAGGACCGGGATTCGACCATGCCGGCCTCGATGATCCCCGCGACGCGGCGAATTTGGATCGCCCCAGCGGACGTGGCGTCATGTTGATGAATACGTTTATGGATGAGGTCCGATACAACCACATCGGCAACGAAGTGACATTGATTAAGCGATCTGACGTGGAAGCAGCCGAGGACGACGAGTTGTGAGGTTGCGCTTTCAGCGTTCAGCCTTACAAATTCTGATTTTCTGCCTCTCGATGCTGATTGCTGACAGCTCGAAAAACGCTACCTCAGCCACTCTTTCCCGAGCAGCCTCCGCAGCAGCCCGATTTGCCCCGCATGCAGCAGTTCATGCTGTGCGGCCCATTCGATCGCCCCGCGTTTGGTATTGAACATCGGATGTGGCGGATCGCTTGCTTCATCCAACACTTCCTCGGAAAGTGACTGCAGTTCTTGAATCGCTTGTTGGTGCACACGATCAAAAACGCCTCGTATTTCGGCGGCGGGCGGATACTTGCCCGCGTCAGCATCCGGAATCGATCCCTTGCCGAATAGCGCCAGGAATTCATCCGAGACCAACCCGGCGTCTTCGGCTATTCGTCCACGTACACGCTTCAACGCCAATCCATACTCGGCGATCGCCATGTGTCCGACCTGCCACGCGATATGGGTCACTCCTTCGCTTGGCATGCGAAACCAGTCTTCGACGTCGGTATTGTCGAGGAAGTTCTCGGAGTATTTGCGAACGGTCTTCAGTTGGTTGGCAAGTTCCGCAATGTTCGGCATGTCTCGAGTCCGTTTGTCTTGAAGTCAGTTTAAGTGTTTATCAGCGAATTCAAGGTATTGTTTCCAGTCGTAGTCGGTCACGTCATGTTTTCCGGATCGGACGTGGTATCCAATCGTTCCCGCGACTGGATGATCGACTTTCGGCTGCGTCTTCGCGGGAAGCCCGTCGGTTCCCAGCAATCGATAGACGGGATCAGCAAACCGAGCCGAGAGGAATTCACCGTTCGGATCGGCCCAACGGTCGTCTTCGGCGCTGGCGATGTAAACCGGCCGCGGAGCGATCAAGGCGACCAACATGTGCTGGTCGACCGGCAAAGCGTCCTCGTTGTTGTTGTACTTCTTGAAGTTGCCGCAAAACCAATGCGGAAACGACGTGTTGATGACCTTTACCGTTTCCCCAAACCGGCGGCGGCTCAAAGCAGCTCCGCCGCAGCCGGAATCGTTGGAAATCACGAGTGCGAAGCGTTCGTCTTGGGCTCCAGCCCACAGCGATGTTTTTCCCAATCGCGAATGTCCCAGCACGGCGACTCGTTTGTGGTCGATTTGGGCATCGGTTTCGAAATAGTCGACCGCACGGCTCAGTCCCCACGCCCACGCGCCGATCGTGCCCCATTCGTCCGGTCCGGGTGCTCCTTGATTCTCGCCATAGAATGCCGGATGCACTCCGTTCTGAAAACCGTCGTGGTAATCGGGATCGATGTCGCCGCAATAAATCGTCGCCACTCCGTAACCGCGATCGAGAATCATGTCGACCGCCCAGCGGCTGGCCGCCGTGCCGCGTGATGCTTCGGTCGCGCGGTTGTCGACAATTCCCTGCTTCGGCCGCATCCATCGAGTTGACAGCTTGATACTGGGATCGGGATGGATCGTGTGATTCCCGCCGAAGTTCAGTCCGACAAATGTTGGAACCGGCCCGTTCACCTTGTTCGGCAAGAAGACCAAAAGGTCCATGCTGGGTCCGTCGTGACTGCCGGTGAAATAAACGGTGATTTCCTTTTTCGTTGCCTTTCCACCGAGCGCTTTCTTGTCGGTCGTCATGACGTCGAACCGCATATTTTCAGGCCGTCCCGGCGCGCGGCCATAGACGTGCTCTTGGAACAACTTGAGAACTTCCGGCCGTCGTTTCTTGTTCCACGCTTCGGCCGTCTTGACGGCCTTTCCGTCGGACGTCTTCAGCGGATCGGGCAAGTCGAAATCAGGGACGGCCTTTTCATCGTACTTCGCCGCCGCCCGCTTGCTGTGCCGTAACCAGTCTCCGATCCACAATTGGCTGCTGCCGTCTTCGGTACGCGTCGAAGTCCACATCAGTTTTTTACCATCCGGACTGAACACCGGCAGAATGTCGGTCACGGGCGCATGCGTGATCTGAGTCACCTGGCCGCCCTTGAATTCGGTGTCGTTGTAATCAATCTCCATTGTGAACAAATTGAAATGAGCCGACCGGTATCCCTGCGAATAGTCAGCTCCCGACCAAACGAGATATCGGCCGGTGGGATGAAAATACGGGCACCAATTGACCTGTTTCAGATTGTCAGTCAACTGCACGTCATTCTTTCCGTCGACTGAAACGGTATGCAATTGCAGCATGTGTTCTTCCTTGCGGTCGCTGCGATAGATGATCCACTTGTTGTCGGGAGAAAAGAACGGTCCGCCGTCGTATCCCGGTTGATTGACGACCTGCCGCACGTTCTCGCCGTCGGAATCCATCACGTAAATATCGGGGTCGCCGTCACGAGTCGATGTGAACACAACGTGTCTGCCGTCCGACGAGTAACTGCCTTCGGCGTCGTAACCTTCCGCGTCGGTCAGCCGCTTCATTCCCGTTCCGTCAGCATCGACGGTGTAGATATCCATGTAATTGTCGAAATCCCATTGATACCGCCGGCGTCCGCCTTGAGCCGCCAATTTGCGAGCGGCCAGTTCCGTGCGGTCGATGTGTGGATCAGTGTGCCCCGACGCGAACAGAATCTTCTTGCCATCGACCGAGAAATAGCTGCACGTCGTTCGTCCGCGTCCCGTGCTGACGCGAGTCGGAATCTTCCCGTCCAGTTTCTGTTTGTAAATCTGATAGAACGGATAACCCAACGGATACGCCTGATAGACGATCGACTTTCCATCGGGCGAGAAATATCCTTCGCCGGCCCGCGGCAAGCCAAAAGTCACCTGCCGGATGTTGGCCAAATACTGAGCTTCCATTTCGGCGGTT
>CAUZVF010000340.1:0-6262 GCA_963582955.1 Planctomycetota bacterium | reverse complement strand
CGAGACCATCGAAGTGGTCACAGTCGGCCCATTTCGAGTTCCCGCTCGGCTCACGGGACCTACAAGCGCTCTCGAATACGGCTTACTCGCCGCTACGGCGGCCCTCAAACGCTTTTTGAATTCTTTCGAGCATGTCGCGATGTGCTTCGCTTTTTTCGTTCATTCCGGCGCGTTTGTAGGCGTCGATTAACCACTCACGCACTCGTTCGTTCGTTGGGTTGATCCGCAGGGCCTGTTCGGCGGCAGCGGTTGCGGCGGTTGGATCGTTCAGCTTATCCAAGTATTGAGACCGGCGTTCGTGGAAATGTTCCGAGTAAGGATGAATTGCCAAAAGACGGTCGAGAAAGCCGAGCGCTTTTTGTTGATCTCCGCCGTGGTCATGAATATTCGCGAGCCCTTCCAGCATCACTTCATTGTCTGGTTCATGTTTGAGAACACGGTCCCAACACGCCATTGCCTCTTGGAAACGGCTTTGCGTCATGTAGATTTGCGCTAACGCAGCCAACACCCGTACGTCGTCATCGATTGCGTCCAGTGCCACATCAAATTTGTCGGGTTCATTATGTTCCGGCGGGAGCAGCATTGACTGGGCACGGTTCAGCAACAACATGTCGTTCTGCATCGTCGCTTGCGTAAAGTACAAGAGACCATAAGCACGTCTTAGTTCTCGCTTCGGCAACAGCCGTTCGGCCTGGCCGAACAAGACAACCGAATCGTCCGAGCGAACGGGAAACGATTTAGACGGGACGTTTTCAGCATTGCGTGGTATTCGATGGTCGGTGTGAACCGTGTGAGGTATGTCGGAAAGCGGAGCTGATGGCATGTGGCAGTGGATGCACGATCCGACGGCGGGACGTTTCTGTTGCTCGGCCACTGGCAAAGCACAGCTTTCCTCTTCCTTTTCGTGGCAACGAAAACAACGCTCGCGATAGAAACGGTCCTGCTCGTCGGGAGCGGGCTTGAAATGCGGATTGTGGCATGAAATACACCCGAGTTCTCCCTGGCTGGCGACAAAACACACACTAACACGCATTTGCGCGACTTGGCTGGTGACCGCCATGCTGTCCATTGAATGGGCATTCATTGCCTTGACGAAGACCAGCAGCGAATCATCCAGTCGTTCGCCGGGTCGAAAATCATCGAACCGGCGTCCGTAACGCGGGAAAACGGCCAGGTGTTTCAAATGACATTGATAGCACACGCTCTCTCGCTTGAATGGCTCGAGTTTCGCGGGATTAACGATCCCCTCGGTCGTGGACTCCACGGCATTCAACTCGACATGCCGTTTGCCCGGACCGTGGCAACGCTCGCAACTAATCGCCAACTCGGCGAAGGGAGGATCCTGAAAGCGTTTCGTGCTGGGCCGGTCCGACATCACCCGTCCCGTGTGGCACCGCAGGCAATTCTCGGTAATCCGTCGGCCGAAACGAGAGTGCCCGATGGGATCGTATCCCGGTGAAAGGTCCCAGCGATTGCGTTGCGAGTACCACGTAATTGGCGACTGAAAAAAGAGTCCTCCGCGATTGAACAGATAGGTTCGCGCATGTGTTCCCGATCCAATCGCATAGTGAATCTGTTCGGCCTGGTCGTAGATTGTTTTGCCGTCGGCATCCAACAGGATTTCGTGATGGAAAACTCCCGCATCAGTTTTTTCAACCCGGTATCGTCTCGGCCCTGGCGGAGCGAACTCGACCTGCTGAAAGTCTTCGAGCACAGGAGCATGGGCGACGGTATCAGTCGCCATGCCCATCGGATGCGACTGAAATTGTTCGGCAATCTCGGCATGGCAAGTCGCGCACTCGGCGCTGCCAACAAATCCCATATCGGGCGGCGGCGGTTTCTGCAGACGAAACTCCGCCAGTATATTGTCTAAATTGTCGGTTTCCGGATCGCGTCCGCGCGACGATCTCATCGAGATGGCGATCGTAACTCCAATGCCGGCAATCACAATCAAAACAACGACCAGCAGTTTAGCGCGGCGCGAGCCGGCGCTGGCGGACGGTGCCCCTCCAACGGTCTCGCCTTCGACAGTTTTGTCTCGTTCGAACGGACCCATTTGTGCTTGTCCTGACGGTCACTATCAATTCTGCCCGGCTGGTCGAAACAGTTTGCCTTGAAATTGTGAGCTAGAGTTAAGAACGCTGCAACGTCGAGTCTCAGTTACCGTGGATTGTGACAGTCGCGCCGTTTTTGGTGATTATTTTCAATCCGGTCACGAATTGCGGTTGTGCTTGCTCCGTCATCTCTTCCGTGTGATCCTCAAGATTGGAGCGTCGGGAGTATACGATCCAAGAAAATAGGAGTTTGAAAATGCCGTCAATCCCCACAACATTGGCCGGTAGCTTCATGAGTTACTACTACGAGCTGCTCGTATCTGGTTGGAACAATATTACTCCGATTCAGTACGCATATCTCTTGTGCGGCATTGGGTTTGTCGGTTACTTGATGATGAAGAGCGGCGGCCGGTAGCCGTTGAAATCTGGCACGGCCATTTTCAGACCTCCGGTTCAGGCTGGTCCTTCCGCGACGTTTCCACGGCCACACACGGTCAAAACAGAATTTCCACGGCATGGCAGCCGCGACAAGCCTTCACGCCGCCGAAGGCTTGTTTCCAGGATTCTTCAGGTTCAATTCTTAGCGCGAATTATTCACCAATTCTGCATCACCGCGAATTGTGTTGCGATAATGCCATGCGATCATCTTACCCAAAACACCGCACAGAATCAGCGGGTAAGAGATTGGCCTGTGCCACTCCCTTACCGTTATCGCGATGAGGTCCATTCCTCATATTTCGTGATTGCCGCTTGACATTGTAAGACGGGATGTCTTATGCTGTTGGGAGACAACGTGTCTTCCAAAGGGAATCCCTGATGGCAAATCAACCAACGGATGTCACGGAAGCCGAGCTGGCTGTGTTAGAGCAGCTTTGGCAAATGGAAGAGGCATCGGCTCGTGACCTGGCCGAGAAACTCTATCACGACAACCAGTCCGCTCAGAAGACTGTCAAGAAACTACTCGAGCGACTGGAAGCCAAAGATTGCGTCACGCGAGACCACAGTGGTCCCATCCAATTGTTTCGGGCGACGATTGAACGTGACGATTTAATCGACCGCCGGCTTCGGGCGTTGGCCGAAAGCCTGTGCGACGGTTCGTTGACTCCGATACTGACGCAACTAGTACGGTCGAAAACGTTCTTGCGGAAAGATCGCGAATCGCTCCGCGCGCTCATCAATGAACTCGACAAGTCCGGTAAGCCACGAAACAAGCAAAACGAAAATGACGAGACCATTCGAAAAATAAGAAACGAGGCCAGTCATGCCCACCCTAGCGGAATTCATTTTTAGCAATGCAATTATTGGAAGTTTGCGTTGCGCGAGGCACAAGCCGACAAGCAAAGCAACGGCGATGCAGGCTGGACGTTGGCTGGTGATGTCGCAAACGGATGTTTCGGTTGAGTTCTCGGCGTCGTCCAATGACGTTCCGTAAAGTAGAATGACGATTCAGAAGGTTATCCGTACGGGCCAGGAACCTAACGGTTCCCGCTAGCCTGGCATATCGAGCTTCATCGATCTTGGCTAGCGGGAACCGTTAGGTTCCTGGCCAGTACGTAACGTTTTCAAACCGGCTCTTCGAGACGACTGAAAGGCTGTGATGTTACATCGTCGTGGGCTCTTGCAAGTCGGATGCTCGTCCTTTTTCGGATTGGGCCTTTCCGGTGTCTTGCAGCAACAGGCACTTGCCGCAACGAACAAGAACCGCGCGAAGTCGGTGGTACTTGTTTTTCTAACTGGCGGCGGCAGTCACATCGATATGTTCGATCCGAAACCCGAAGCTTCGGAAACGAAAGGCGAGTTCGATCCGATTGCGACATCGTTGCCGGGCGTGCATTTCTCGGAAAAGATGCCGGGAATGGCCGCGCGAGCCGACAAGTTGGCCATCGTTCGTTCGATGTCTCACGGTGACAATCGCCATCTATCCGGATCACACAACGCCTTGACGGGATCGGTGCAGCAGTTTCGTGGCGACTCGAACCAAGCGAAATCGCTGAATCGCACTGATTGGCCGTCGTATGGTTCTGCCGTGTCACATTTGCGGCCACGGTCCGATCGGCTGCCTTGCCAGATCACACTCCCTAATCCGCTGATCGAAGGCGTTCTGGTATGGCCCGGTCAGCACGCTGGATTTCTAGGGCCGAAACATGACCCGTTTGTTTTGAACGACGATCCCAACGGGAAGGACTACAAGGTCAAATCGTTATCTCTGATTGATGGGATCAGTGCTTCGCGGCTGGCTGAACGCCGAGAGCTGTTGCAGAACATCGAGGCTCAGCCAATTGACGGTCAGGCATCGCGTCAGGAGCAAAAATACGTCAACCAGCAGGAAGCGGCTTTCTCGATGTTGACATCGTCAAGGTTAAGAAAAGCACTCGATATCAATGCCGAGTCTGCCGAGGTGCGCGACCGATACGGACGGCACCAATATGGCCAAACACTGTTGCTTGCCCGGCGGCTGGTCGAGATTGAAATGCCGGTGATTCAGTGCAACATGGGCCGCGTTCAGACTTGGGATACCCACGTCAATCACTTTCCACGGTTGAGAACCATGCTGCCGGCACTCGACACGGGCATGAGTGCGCTCCTGGACGATCTGGACAGCCGTGGCCTGCTGGATCAAACATTGGTCGTTTGTGTCGGTGAGTTTGGCCGCACACCAGGAATCTCGCCGTTGCCCGGCCAAAAAGTGCCCGGCCGGCACCACTGGGCTCCCGCATATTCGGCAGTTTTCGCCGGTGCCGGTGTCCGCGGAGGCCAAGTCATTGGCAAGACCGACCCGATCGGAGCTTACCCACTCACCGTGCCGTTTCACCCGAACGACATGGGGGCGACGATTTACGCAGCGTTGGGCGTCGACCCGCACACGATGATCTCCGACCGCCTGAACCGTCCTCGCCACTTGAATCAGGGAAAAGCCATGGACGTGCTCTTTTCCGGCGCGGCAACCTGACGTCAAAATCTTGAGGCGACACGCGAAGCGGAAATTGTGGTAATGCCGTTGTTTGCCGCGAGCTACCAATAATCGTTCCGACTCGCAAACAGCGCGAGAAGACGCCGCACATGCAGAGTCGGATAAATTGCATTCGCTAATCGTACTCACGTCGCACTGACAACGTCATCGCCAGCTGAAAGCGTCCGCCGCCGGCGGCTCTACGGGCATTGGCCAGTTGGCGGTCACATTGTGAACAAGCACTCGCAGCCGTCGGTTTCGTCCGACCAGTTACATCTCGTAGATCGCATCGCGCACGTCCGAGTACGGCAGTTTGCTGGCTGTTCGCAACTAGCGGCGTTTGGTTGACTGATTGCCAAATTCCTGGGCCTTCGCCCGCTCCAGAAGTCCTTCAGCCAAACCGAGTAAAGCGAACGCTTTGGTCTCAGGCTTGCGTTGCCTCTTAGCCAAACCAACTGCGACGCGAACATCGCCTCGTTTCGCGATTCCTGCGGTGATTGAGCTTATACCGATGGCTTCCCAGAACTCATCTGATATCTTGTAGCAAGTCGTTAGCGCCCCCGTGAAATTACCTGCCTCAGCCTGCATTCCTGCAATCTTCGCCAAGGCACCACCATTGTTATCCGTGATCGTATTCGCTGTTTGAAACGCCTCCTCCGTGTACCCCACCCGTGCCTGACTTACTGCAATCTCCTCGAGCCGACCCCCCCTCATAAAGACGGTATCTTCAAGAACATTGGCAGTTTGTACGGCCTGCCGGAATGTCTTCATCGATTCTTTCCGGTCACCTCGTTGTGTAAGAGCAATGGCGACTTCTCTTTGAGCATTAGCTTTCATGAAATTGTCCGGGATCTTGTTCGCGCTAACGAGGGCTTCCCGTAGATCGTTGGTTGCTATCTGTGCCATTGCAATGTAGTGAAAAGCGTGGGTTCGATCGTCATAAAACGGCGTGACGCCTTGATCCCCTTTCAGACGGGCTGCAGCTTGAATCGCCAGTTTCAAGGTCTGCATTGCACCGCTCCGATCATGAGCACCTGTCTGTACACCCACGATCAGTGCAAACGCAATGGCACGCCTCGCCTCGTCCTTGATGAGCTGCGAAATTTCGATTGAGGCTGGTACATCTCCGGCTTCGGCTAACGCCTTCGCGATGCGCAAGAGAGCCTCGTCTTGCTCGTCCGTGTCATCAATCGCAGACACGATCCGACGAGCGCCTTTCGAATCTCCAGATTTCACTTGTGCGACCGCGATCTCGGCC
>CAUZVF010000339.1:0-6266 GCA_963582955.1 Planctomycetota bacterium | reverse complement strand
TGCCGCCCTAATAATGAGGAATCGGCAATCGGCGGGGACCTTCACGTTCGTGATGCGCAGCGTGTTCGCTTCGCCGGTCACCAGCTTGTAGTCGGTCAATTGATGACGCCGCGCTTCGACTGTGTCGCGAACGTCGCGGAATCGGCGCAACTGGAATTCCTCGTCCGCGCCGCGCATCAGCACCCACGAACTGCTGTCGAGCGGCGGGAACTGCGCCGCCGCGATCTTGAAGTCGCGCTGGCCGGCGCGAAAACGCTCGACGAGTTGCGCCGCTTGCCCAACTCCAGGCAATTCGATGGCGTCCAGTTCACCCGCCTCGCGTTTTCCCATCCGCGCGAGGATCTCGCGAAAATGGGCAAAGCCAACTTGATCGGGATGGTAGTTAACCACCGGCGAAGCCAATGGGAGAAATCCCCACAAGTATGTTCCATTGGCGTCGAACGCGGGCACTTCGTAGTACTTGGTCAGCGCGTGCTCGAACGGGCGGAAGCTGGCCGTCAGCGCGATGCCATGCTGTGCGGCGCTGTCCGTGAACATCGGACCGAATTCAGGCCGAAGTCTCAGAACGAGCATCTCTCGCAGCCATTCCCAGGCTTGCTGCCCGCGGGTGGACTCCATCGCTTCGGCCAACTCCTTGCTGTGGGCAATTGCTCGTGCTTGAGATTCGTATCGCTGCCAATCGTCGGCCGCAAACTCCTGTGGATCGCTCATGTACGGAAAGGGGCTTTGCCAGACGATCAGACGGTTGACGCCGTGAGCCTGCAGTCGACGGAAATACTGATGAAAACCGTCTGCCGTAATGGGCCGAAATCGATCGGAATTAGCATCCCAGTAAATGTGAATGATGTCGTCGACCAGGTCAGCGACGTAGGAAATCGGACGCCGCGGCGGGGCAACCCGGACTTGGAGTTTTTGCGAAGTAAGTGCGTCTTCGTTGTCAGTCATACGGACTTCGAGCTGGAAGAAAATCGGCTCCGAGTCACCATCCGATTTGACGGTGAGTTTGCCGTCGCGAGTCACCGTTACATGGAGGCCATGAAACTCAAGCGTCTTACCCTCCGCGAGCACGCGATCCTGCCCCCGCGCGACAAGCTGGACGGAGCCTTCCAGCTTTCCGTCGATAATTGGCCATGCGCGGCTCGCCCCATGGACGTAATAAAACGGAACTTCGGTGTTTCGCGGAAACAGACTGGCGTCTTCGCCAACCGCGACGCATGACACAGCAAGAATGCAATTCGTCAGCAAAAAAGCAGCAAGGCCTTTTGTCGTTGGTCTCATCGTAGGTGTTCCTTGGTTCGGTATTGAGCCCCGCATTGCCAATGTCGATAGGCGACCAAACGAGAGCCGGCCTCCAAAGGTTGAAACAGTCAAGCTCGTCACCAAGCAAAGGCTGAGTGTTTGGGCAGGCATCGTGACCAAGGCGTTGCGATTGTCCTCGATCTCCGAAAAGACAGGCTAAAGCCTGGATTCCAATTAAGCGAAAGACGACTACCCCACAAATCGCGATAGCACGTTCTTCGTAATCGCCGAAATGTTGTCGTCCACCGGTAACGAACATGGGTAGCTAATCGAACCGACCGAAAAGACAGCGCCGCGCGACTCGGTTTCGAAGTAAACCATCTCGCCACCTCCATCGTCCGGATTGAGTCCCTTCGCCAGAAGCCGACAATTTGTGGGTGACGCCGGCGACATCTTGTCGGTTTCGTGCCCCGAAGCGCCGCCGTGGCAGCGCATGTGCAAGCACTTCTCGCCGAACACGTCGCCGTCGATCAGCCCCGTTCCTTCGAAGACCCAGTGCGACGCGTCAACGGCCTTGTAAGGCGCACCGGTCATGATTCCTTCTTCCGTACAGCGGACTCCAAGCAAACTCGCCTCCGATTCGTAGTAAATGTCGAAGCGACTCTCTTTGTTGATCTCGGCCATTTCGCTGGAACTGCCGCCGTGTGCGCTGTTCCTCACCGTCATCGTCGCTTCGTCCAAGAATTCCACCGCACAGTTCAAACCGTTGCCTCCCAGGTACATGAGCTTGCCGCCGCGCTCGAACACCCACGCCTTCAATCGATAGTACATCTCCTGCGACCAATACTCCGGATGCGTGCTGATGATCAGCACCTTGTAATCGTCCAGGTTGAGCGAGCCAAAGTGGAACTGCGTCTCGGCGTAAAGGTCGTATGCGAACCCTTCGCGTTCCAACCAGCCAAACAGCCGCCACTCCGCGGGCAACACATGACACTCCGACCTTCCTGCGACGGGGTCGGTGATGCGCGTCGTTTCGGGGATGTGATTGAAGAGTTCCGGGCGATCAAACGAGAGCGGCGCATAATCTTCGGCCCTGAACTCCATGTGGACGTCGCTGGTATAGCGTGCGAGGTCGAGCCGCGCGTTGACCGTTGGCTGCGGTGGCAGGGCGATCGGGTGGATATAATTGCTGCGCCCGCCGAAGTTGTTGTAGGCGTTCCAGTTGATGTTCGAAGCAAGCACCGCGATATCGGCTTGCCGTTTTGCCGGAGCAACGATCCAGGGAAAGGCAAAGAACTCACCCGACACAGTCTTGGCATGCAGATAATACAGCCCGGCTCGCTCCGGCGCGGTGACGTATTGGAGGTGGTGTGGGTTCGTGTAGCCGCGCTTATTGAACTGAACGCCGGTCTGCGTGTAGTCGCCGTCGGGTGTGATCTGCATCGTGGCGAGCGGCCCGTGTTCGTCGAACCAGCCAATGGTGCGGACGTGTTCCTTCTCCCAACCGTAACGCCACAAGTCCAGCCGATATGCCTCGGTTGAATGCATGCGATACTCCGACTTCTCGCCCGCGCGTACCCACTTTGGCCACATGTAGCCGACGAGGCGGTTGCGCAACAGTCGAAACTGATAGGGCTCGTCCTTGCGCACGATTATCTCGACAGACTTCGCGCCGAACCCGTCTTTCCGCAATGTGACTCGATAAGGCCCAGGCTCGATGTCCGCATAGACCGCTCCCGTTGCCCGTGAGTGGTCTTCAATCGATTTGTCGCCGTTTTCAAACTCGAAGCGCACGCCATCAATCGCAATGTAACGTTCGTCGCTAACGTAACCGACCAGCATGTATGATGTTCCTTTCAAAAGTTGGAAACAGATGAACGCCCGATCGCAAACTGGTCGAAGCTGGCTGCTCGGCACGAGTCTCTCACCGGAATGTTCCCGAATAAAACCAGATTTCGTGGTCCCTTTTCGGGTTCTCGCCGGTAAACGCAAAACTCAGGTCCCGGACGGCGGTCGTCTGGTAGGCGCGATTCTCGATCCAGATTGCCATCGGAGCGTAGTGCATGTTCCCTGGCATGGTCGGCGCAATCTTGTTTGCAGCATTCCAGTCAATCGGATCGGTGATGCTGTCCTTCTGCACGTGCAGCACGTCAATCTTCGAACTACCTGTCGTGCCACCCAAGACAAGAAACAGATCGCCACGATCGATTTGTGTGAAGCGAGCTCTGAAGTATCCGCCGAAACTCTGAACGGGTTTGAGCTCTCGCCACGGGTCGCGCAAGTTGAAGGTGTAGTAATGAACCTTGTTGCCGAAAAAGTCGTCGCCAAAACCTTCGACAACCGCGTGAACCATGCCGGTTTTCGGATTGACCCACAGGTCGCTGCCGGACTTAGGGAATCCCTTGTCATCCGTTGATTTCAAGGTGTGATAACCCTGAATCGGTTTACCGAGACGAAAGTGAGTCAACGTCGCTTGGGCCGAACCAGCGGGAAACTCGCCCACCCATATCTGTCCCGACAAAGCCACTTCATTCTCATCGACGAAGCGCACGTAGATATAAGACAAGCCACCGCGGCCCCTCGCTAGATCCGTGACGATCGGACCCTCCCAAACGTCGCCACGGTTGTAGACGTAGCGCCATTGCTGAGTTCCATCAGGTGCCACGACGACCCACCAGACGAGCCGCGCTCCTTTCGGAGAAATCGCAGCCCCAACGTAATTCGCTCCTCCTCCGAGAGCGATCGCCGCACCGGAACGGTTCAGCACTGCTGTGCAGTCTCGCCGGACAAGGGTCTTCGAATTGAGCCTGCATTCATGGAGCTGTGCGAGACGAAAGTTTACGCCGTAGGAAAATATCTCGTCGCCGTTAGTGACATGGGCGAATCCCTGATTGGCGCCGGGAATGAGGTCTTGTTCGGCGACACGTTTCCACGACGCCTTCTCTTGTCGAAAGTAGAACAGTTGGTCATTGCTGCTCACGTCGCGCTTGGAATGATCCATGACATACCAGAGCGAGTTATCGTTCATCCGAAGCACGGAACGCAAGTGAGGTCCCCACCCGCCGAATACGACGCCATCCTGCTTGCGGTTTTGGTCCGAGACCAGCTTCGGCTCGGAAAGACGGAGCTTGTGGGAGTTGTCGGCCGCTGTTGCCTGGTTTCCTTGCGCAAACAGTCGCTGATCAGAACAAAAGATCGTAAGCATCCCTGCGAGGAGCAAACATCGTTTCATGACTTCTTGCAAAGGAAGCTGTTTGGATGACGGGTCCTTTCGAACTTGGGTCGGACGGCTTGTCATGAGTGCTCCAGTCGTGTTAACGAGATCGTGTCCGAGAATCTCTAGCTGGACTGCATTTCATCCATCGAAGCGGAGCGAGCCGTTGAGAAACCGGTCGGCAATTGCGGTCTTGCCGGCACCGCCCATGCCGACCAATGCACAAACCACTTGGCCGCCATCACGCCACCAGTCGCAGACCTGATCAAACTGGGGCCGATCTTGCCAATCGCGTGCGCGGAGCAGCGTGTGGACAACGTAGTTCCATCGGTTGCGCTTAGACATCGGTTCGCCCCTCAATTTTCATCATTATCTTGCAGGTTGTTGCTCGTTACAAGCGCTAGACATGCCTACACATTGAATTCACGGCGGTCAGATTGACGGCATGAGTTGACGGTTTTCGCTCTCAAGCCGCCGTCGTTGTTGCGCGCGTAGGACTAACCGTCCGGGCGCACCTGATCTCGCCACTCAGGACACGCCCTCCTTGGTCATCTCAGCGATTTGCGTTAGTGACTCAGGACGTTTTGTCCTCGGTTACTTGGCGAAACGCGATTGGGTCGGTTTGACGGCGGGCCCCCGAACGATTTGGGCGGCCTCGTAAATCAAGATGATGCTGCGGAGGGTCGACGCGCGGCTCATCAGTCGCCATGTCAATCACCAGCCATTCGTGATGGCATCAGGTTCAAGTCCTTTCACCCCGACTCGATTTCATCAGCTGGTCGTATTCGTTTGCGGCGGGCTCTGGGACCGATTGCGAACCGGTCTTCTTCTAGGAAACTGATCGAAGATCTGACGATCTCTCACGTAGACGGGCGCGACTCGGCGCCGCAAAGACCGATCGGAGCTACGACGTTCGCACAGTCTCAGTCAGGGGAACGAGTCAGCCGCGGAAGGTTGGCATGAGAGCGAGAGCTTCGCCTGATGGACTCGCCATTGTATATTGATCCATTGCACTGACTCCCGAACCTGTTTTCCGGTTACACTTCACATGCGATTCACGATCTGCGGCGATGGCATTGGTTTGGGCTGGCTTGTTACGGTTGTCCTGAGCGCTTCCGTGCGCGGTGGCGCCGACGATGGCGTGAAGTTCTTCGAACAGAGAATTCGGCCCGTGCTGGTCGATCGGTGTTACTCGTGTCATTCGGCGGAAGCTGCTGCGAAGAAGACGCTGAAGGGCAACCTATTGCTGGATACGCGCGAAGCGATTCGCAACGGGGGCGACAGCGGGCCAGCGGTTGTGCCCGGGAAGCCGGCAGACAGTCTCTTGATTCGGGCGATCCGGCATGAGTCGATTGAGATGCCGCCCAAAGGGAAGCTGCCGGACGAGACAATCGCGGATTTCGTGAAGTGGGTTCAGATCGGCGCACCCGATCCGCGTGATGGCAAAGCAGCCGCGGGCCCCGCAATCGATATCGAGGCTGCACGCCGGTCGTGGGTGTATCAGACGCCGAAGTTGTCGCAACGACCAAAGGTTGCCGACACGAACTGGCCGCGCGGCGACATCGACCGACTGGTGCTCGCGACTCTGGAAGCCAACGGTCTGAGTCCCGCCGCGCCGGCCGACAGGAGAACGCTCATTCGTCGCGCGGCTTACGATCTGCTTGGTCTGCCGCCGACGTCGGACGAGATCAAGGCGTTCCTTTCAGACGACGATCCCAATGCCTTCAAGCACGTCGTGGACCGCATGCTTAAGTCGCCTGACTTTGGAATTCGCTGGGCGCGGCACTGGCTCGATAATGTTCGTTACGCTCAG
>CAUZVF010000338.1:0-6284 GCA_963582955.1 Planctomycetota bacterium | reverse complement strand
CCCTTGTTTTCTCGGCAAAGCTGGAAGCTTACCCCACGTGAATTAGACTTTGTCGGGCGCGTCAATAAGGGGACAAAGATTGTCGGCAATCATCTCGTGCTTCACAGACAGCTACGGATCCCACGGCGCTCGTGCCGCGATCGAGCACGTGCGTGACGTGGGGATCGAATATGTCGAGTTACCGATTCGCACGCACGGAGCATTGTCGGCGTTCGACGACGAGCCACTGATCACGTCGGCGTCGAGCTTGCAGGATCTGAAACAGGTCGATCAGTTGCTGCAATCTCATGATGTGAAAGTTTCGAGTTTCACGGTTCTCAGCGGCAATCCCCTGGAACAGGAAGTCGTTGCGTTGCTGAAACGAAAGATCGATATCGCCAGCCATTTTAGTGTCACCACCGTTGTTGGTGATCCCGGTTCGGCCGACGGTGAATTCGAACTGCAAGCTCTCTATCGCAACCTCCAAGAATTGGGCGAGTACTGTGCGGCTCGCGAAATGATCTATTGCTTGGATACGCAACCTGATCTGTGCCGCAACCATCGATTCATGCTCGATGCCGTGCAGGCGGTTCAACATCCCAATGTGCGGTTGAATTTCAACGCGGGAAACTTGCATTACTACAACGATCAAATTGTCAGTGAAGTCGCTTTCGCAAAAGTCTGCCATTTGGTCGAACACATCCATCTCAAGGATTCCACTGGGGAATGCGGCGAGCGTTATTTTCCGGCATTGGGCTATGGAGGTGCTGTCGATTTCGTCCAAATGGCCGAAATCGTGCGGAATTACGACTATCAAGGAGTCTGCAGCATCGACATCGACATTGGCGACGAGCAGCGAACGGCTCCGCTTAGCGACTGTCACAAGAGAATCGTCCAAAGTGTTGACCAGTTAAGGATTTGTGGCTTTTCGATTTGAGACGTCCTGTTGACGACGCCACGAATCGGCTCGCGAAATCCTGTTTCGGGGCCCCGATTTCTCATGATTTTTCGATTTTTCAAAACTTTGTAAGTCCAGTCGCAGCCAGTAGGTTACGGCGGGGATTGAGCGATCTCGACGATCTTTTCAATTAGACGAATCTTGACAAATCCAATTGCCGATCTATATTGGCAAGCTCGCAATTTACAAGATATTGGGCCTCTTTGGCGGAACACCCCTACCAGTTGTGGTGGGATTCGTGGTGACTCCGTATAGACACATGCTTGGACATCGCTGATTTTGCGCGTGGAATACCAGGATTTTGCGTCGACTTGAGTGGCCCTCTGAATCCGTCGGCTGTTAACAATTTATGAAGGAGTGCATGATGCACCGTACAAATGGATTTGCCGAGACTGGAGTCTCAATCGAATCGGGCAATGGACGCCATGGAAGTCAGGTCGACGAGGCACCTCGCATGCAGGTCGAAGCGAACTTCTGCCCTCAAGACACCGATCCCTTCGATACTGTCGAATGGGAACTGCGGACGGCTCAGATCAAAGACGAATCAGGCGGTATTCTGTTTGAACAAACCGATTGCGAGATTCCCGCGACTTGGAGTCCTCTGGCAACCAACGTTGTTGTCAGCAAATACTTCTACGGCGAGCCCGGCACCTCCGAACGCGAAACGAGTGTCCGGCAGTTGATCCACCGAGTTACACGCACGATGGCCAATTGGGGGATCGAAGACGGATACTTTGAAACGGCCGAAGACGGAGAGAATTTCTACCGCGAGCTGGCATGGTTGTGCTTGCATCAATACGGAGCGTTCAATTCGCCCGTCTGGTTCAATGTCGGGCTGTTTCACGAGTACGGCGTGAAGGGCTCGCGCGGCAATTATTACTGGGACGTCGAGACCAAATCGATCCGCCGTCCGGAGACTCCTTACGAGTACCCACAGGGATCGGCCTGTTTCATTCAGTCGGTCGAGGACAACATGGAAGACATCATGCGTCTCGCAACCAGTGAGGCCATGTTGTTCAAGTTCGGTTCCGGTACGGGAACCGATCTGTCGACGATCCGCAGTGCCAGGGAAAAGCTGTCCGGCGGCGGGATTCCGTCGGGCCCGTTGTCGTTCATGCGGGTCTACGACCAGATCGCGGCTGTCGTCAAATCGGGCGGCAAGACGCGACGTGCGGCCAAAATGCAGAGTCTGAAAGACTGGCACCCAGACGTGCTGGAATTCATTCAGGCCAAATCGAAAGAAGAAAAGAAAGCACGCACACTGATTGACAGTGGCGAGTATGAAGCGAACTTCAACGGTGAAGCTTACAGTTCGATTATGTTCCAAAACGCGAACCTGTCCGTCCGCGTCAGCGACGAGTTCATGCAGGCGGCTGTCGACGATAAGAAATGGAAAACACACTGGGTGACCGATCCGAGCCAAACGGGCGACGAATACGAAGCTCGTTACATGATGAACGAGATCGCCAAGGGAACGTGGTATTGCGGCGATCCCGGTTTGCAGTATGAATCAACCATCAATCGGTGGCATACGTGTAAGAATTCGGGGCCGATCAATGCGTCGAACCCGTGTTCGGAATACATGTTCCTGGACGACACGGCCTGCAATTTGTCCAGCATTAATTTGAAGAAGTTCATGCAGGACGACGGCACGTTCGACATCGACGGATTCCGCCGCGCGGCATCAATCTTCATCACGGCTCAAGAAATTGTCGTCGATCATGCCAGCTATCCAACTCCGTCAATCGCCGAGAACAGCCATCGGTTCCGTCCGTTGGGACTGGGATACGCCAACTTGGGCAGCCTGTTGATGTCGATGGGAATTCCCTATGACAGCGACAAAGGCCGCGGCATCTGTGGTTCGTTGACGGCGTTGCTGAACGGCCAGGCCTATCTGACGTCCAGCCGAATCGCCAGTTGCCTCGGTGCGTTCGCCGGTTACAAGGAAAACGAAGAACCGATGATGGAAGTCATGGAGATGCATCGTGATGCGTCTGGCAAGATCGATCCGGCTTGTCCCGAGTATCTCCGCCTTGCCGCCAAGCAGGTTTGGGACGAGTGTGTTGCTTCCGGGCGCAAATCCGGATACCGCAACGCTCAGGCCACCGTTCTGGCTCCGACCGGCACGATCGCGTTCATGATGGACTGCGACACGACCGGCATCGAACCCGATATCGCGCTGGTCAAGTATAAGCAACTGGCCGGTGGCGGCATGATGAAGATCGTCAACCGCACCGTTCCACGCGCTCTGAAAGTCTTGGGTTACGATCAACCGGTGATCGAAGGCATCCTCGAATACATCGATAAGAACGATACGATCGAGGGATCGCCCGAATTCGAAGACGAGCACCTTCCGGTATTCGACTGTGCCTTCAAACCGGCGAACGGCACACGCACGATTGGCTGGCAGGCCCACGTCCGGATGATGGCGGCCGCACAGCCGTTCCTGTCGGGAGCCATCTCGAAGACGGTCAACATGCCGGAAGAATCGACCGTCGAGGACATCGAACGTGCTTATCTCGAAGGTTGGAACCTGGGCCTGAAGGCACTGGCGATCTACCGCGACGGTTCAAAACAGAGCCAGCCGCTGGCAACCACGAAGGAAGGCGACCGCAAAAAAGGCGAAGAAGCTCAATCGGCCGGACCGGTTCGACGTCGTCTGCCCGAAACGCGTCATTCGCTGACACATAAGTTCTCGGTCGGCGGCCACGAGGGCTACATTACGGTCGGCCTGTTCAAAGACCGTGCTCCCGGTGAGTTGTTCATCACGATGGCCAAGGAAGGCAGCACGATCGGCGGACTGATGGATACGATCGGCACGCTGACGTCGATGTCGTTGCAGTACGGAGTTCCGCTGCCGGCGATCGTCGACAAGTTCACGCACATGCGTTTCGAACCATCGGGCTGGACCGGAAACCGGGACATCCCGAACGCCAAGAGCGTCGTGGATTACATCTTCCGCTGGATGGGAATGGAGTTCATCCCCGGCTACCGAAAACTCAACGCTCCGAAACGTGAATCTGTCGACGAATCGTCCGCAACCGAGTCGGTGATGTCGACGGAAGAAGTCGAAACGCAAGTCCAGTCACTGATCACGGCTTATACGAATTCGAACGGATCAAGCGGCTCCAACGGAGCCACGTTGAAGGCTGAACCGGAAGGCCCTGCCGTCCGCAGCCAGCAATTCGCGAAATTCCAAATGGACGCCCCCGCCTGCGACAACTGCGGCGCGATCACCGTGCGAAACGGAAATTGCTACCTGTGCCACAACTGCGGAAACAGCATGGGATGTAGCTGAAGGAGCGGCAAGTCTCTTGCAGACCCACCCCGGTTCTCGGAAGAACCGGGGTGCTTTCTTGCGCCACGCGGCACGACAAGACGGAGATTGACGGGAACGGTCAATTCGGCCGCGAGCCATCGTTTGTGTCGTTTTTTTCGGCGGTGCCCGTGTTGTTTGTGTTCCCGTCCCGCTTAAGAAAAACTGATGCGGCGGGCATGTCCTCGGGACGGATTTCTTGAACGAAGAGATGGAACTGTTCGCCGCGTACGAAATCGCAGCGTTGCTCGTCGATCGACATGATGGGGGAATTCTCGATGCGACCGATCACCCAAGCGGTGGCGTCGCCCAGGCGGGACAACCTTGGAGCAACCAGCCATCCGCCGCGCCAAGATCGCACCATATCGTCGACGTTTATGATGGGGCGAAGATTGGCCGCGAAGTTTTCCTCGTGGGTTGCGCCGGCGAGGAGGACTGGCAATGTTTGCATCTGATAAACATCGATAAGCCCGCTTTGTGCTGCCGGTGCGGCTATTGTTTGTAATCCGGCGGCACCGGGCAACTGGATTACTTGTTGTTGCGGCGGCGGAATGGCTTTTGGCGGTGAGATGCGGGTGGCGCCGATCACCAGCCAGCATTCCGTGATGTTGAAAGGCAAATGGTTGACCAACTTCAGTGAAAAGGCGCCCGGCGTTTGGATGGCTGGGTTTGTTGGATTGGATTTGTTGTCGGTGTTGGTTTCGGTTGGTTCGAATTTGAGTTGGAATTGCATTCGTCGCAGATCGCGGTTGAAGGCCGTGGCTTTGAGTCGCCGGCTGCCCCAAGGCGTGATCGCCGCGTTGACCTGATAGACGTCGTCCGCAGTTTTCGCGAGATTGGGCTGCCATGTGAACGCTGAACGCGAAATGGTCCGTCGCGAATACCAGGGATAAGCATAGCGCGACATTCCCTCGACAACTTGCAAGTCGGGCCGATGGCCCTTGACGGCAACACGTTTGCCGCGGCCGCCGGCCGATTGGATGTCGATTTTCGCCGACTGCACGGCACCGCCAGCGCCGGCCTGTGTCACGGTCATCCAGCGAAGTTCACCTTTGCTGAAACGCAGAAATCCGCCAAGCAATCCCGCGAGCACGCACGCGGATACGACGACGACGATCGTGTAGGCCGCGATCCGTCGCTGGCTGGCCCGAAACTGTACCAACGCTCCAACACCCGACAACAGTGCATAGAATACGAAAAAGACGACAACCATAATCCGGTTCGTACTGGCCCGGCCTCCCCCGTAGTAATGAAATCCGGACTCCAACAACGTAATGCGTTGATTGTTGCTCAGATGTGCGACCGTCTCTCCGATCCGACGTTTGATCTCGGTCCCCGTCCCCCCGGCAGGAAACAATGGCTCGGCGTATTCGTAGATAGACCCCAGGCCGACGCGACGAACCAGGAATTTCCCCGATGGGACGGGTGCTTCCTGACCCAAGGGGGCCACTTGCGTCAGGCGTTCAATGATTTCCGTGGATTCTTGATGCACAAAGACCGTCCCGCCCTGGGACATCCACAATGCCACCGCCCGCCATTGAACTTTATTCAAATCGCCAACATCGGCTTCTTCCGAGAAAATCATCGCCTGTGCGACGATCAATGGACCCGGATGATTGGGGATCTGCCAAGGCTTAACGGTGAGGCATCGGATGGGCCGGCCCTGTTCGCCCGCGATTGTGATTTGAGACCTGGAATTCGCAATCGTTTCAGATGCACTGCTGGGCAGATGCAGTTTGCGTCCATGATCGATGAACAGAGCGAAATTGTAATTGAGATTGAATTCGTTTCCGGTGCTCAGAGCCAACTCGCGCCGCCACAGGATTTTTCCTCTGTGACTCAGCGTGGCGATACACTCGTACCAATCCGGCAGGGCCTGAATTGACGAGAAACGACGTGTCGTCGTTGGGCCAACCACGATCTCGCCAAGTTTCACGAAATGACCGTTCAGCGGGTCCGACAGTGAGAGGTGCCCCTCGATGAGGCGATCGGAGTCGTTCGTGATCAAGAGCGATATCGGAATCGGTGTTG